>JAADES010000025.1 GCA_013153315.1 Aquificota bacterium | reverse complement strand
CAAGGAAACGGGTTTTATAGTGTCCTTTGGTCGTTTCTATTTCTACAAAATCCCCTTTATCGGAAAAAGAAACCAATTTTTCCCTCGGTTGAAAAACGGCCCCTTCATCTTCCGCTTTAAGGAGTAGGTATAAATCAAAACTTTTTCGGTCAACGATTTTAACTATCGGTTGGTTATAGCGGGCATTTATATACCTTTCGCCCTTCCATCCTAAATTGCCCCCGTATATGGTGGCTACGACGGCATTGTCCCAGTCTCGGGGTAGATACTTATTTGCCCTTAAAGAAACTGTCCCTGCGCAAAGTTTTGGTCGGGGAAATTGGGCTTTATCTAAAATTAAAACTTTAAAACCTTTCTTAGCCGCCAGCCGTGCCACCGTCGAGCCGGCCGGCCCCGCACCCACAACTATAAGGTCATACATTTTTTGAAAGGCATAATAAGCCGCACGCAATAAATTTTTAAAATTGCAAGAGAAAGGCTTTATCAGCCAAATTTAAAGAAATTTTTAAGTTTCTTAGCGGCCTTAGAAAGACCCAGCTTTATACCTGCGTAGCTCATTATGCGGGCCATCTGTTTGTATTTCTCCCTCTCATAACAGGGGTCTGGGCATTTTCTACAACGGGGTTTGGGGTCATGGGGGCATTCCTTCAACCTTTCCAAAGCGTAGGCAAACAACTCATGACATTGGGGGCAGAGTTCTATTTCAAAATTTATTTCCAATGTTCCGTATTTAAGGCTATAAGACCTTTTTTGTTGTCCTTTATGTTTGTCTCTACAGTAGACGGGAAACATTTTTACCAAGGTTTGGACTTCTTTTTTAAAATCCTCCTCCTTCATAAGGGCTTATTTTTGACACCAAAAGCAGATTTAAAAAGAAGAAAGACCCTTTTAAGGGAAGGGAAAGATTTCTACCTTTAAAAGGTTGGGTAATTTTTCCAAACTGGTTATTTTTTTAACCGCACTTTCAAACTTTTGGAGGGATTTGTTTACCAGTTGTTCTATTTTAGGTTGGTCTAATATTTCCTCCCTTGCAAAGGAGTTTTTAAGCTCTATCAGAAGGTGGTCTATTTGGTTTTCAACCTTCCTAATTAGGTCTCCTATTGCGGAAAGTCCATCCTCTTTAAGGGAGGGCATAGAAGCGCGATGTTGTTGAATAAAATCCGCCAAATGGGATAGTTGCTCTTCGGTTATCGGTAGGGTTTGAGTTCTTTTTATAAATTCCTCTTTCGAAATTTTGTCCTCGGCAAAATCTTTTACGGCGGTATTTAGAGCCTCGTATTGGGGGGCATTTACCGAATTGAGCAACAAATTCATTTGGTAGACGAAGGTGTAATAAACCCGAACAATTTCCTCGGTAATTCCTTCCAACTCCCCGGCGGGGTTTACTCCGAAATACTTTCCTACATAAATTGATTTCCAATCGGAGTAGCTTTGGTAAATGTAAAGCCTGTCGGGGTTAAAGATAGTTTCAAACCTTCCGTTGTAAACTTTTAGCCACATGTAAAAGAAAATAGGTCAGATATGGAAAAAAAGGTCTTCCTTGTAGGTTTTATGGGGAGTGGAAAAACAACCATCGGTAGGTTGTTGGCTAAAAAATTAAAAGTTCCCTTTGTAGATATAGACGAAGAAATAGAAATCCGCGAAGGGTTAAAAATACCCGAAATTTTTGCCCTTAAGGGGGAAAATTACTTCAGGAAACTTGAGTTGGAGGTTTTAAAGGAAATAACCCTCTCCTTGCCTTCCTTTGTAATGGCCACCGGCGGGGGGTTGGGTGCAAATCCCCGAGCGATGGAATTTATGAAAAAACACGGCACCGTTGTCTGGTTGGATATAGATTTCGATACCTTCTTAAGGAGAACTTCCAAAGACCCCAACCGTCCCCTCCTTAAAAGGGGTGAGGAAAAATTAAAAAAACTTTTCGAGGAAAGAAAAAAAGTCTATTCTTTAGCCGATATAAAAGTTAAAAGCCAAAAGTCGGTAGAGCTAACTTTAAAAAAGCTTTTGGAGGAATTGGAAAAATCAACCTCCTGAAGGTTTTTGTTTTAAATATCTTTTCGAAAGTAAAGTTGGTCTATAGATTCCAAATTTAGTTTTATAGCCAAAAGCCTATCCAGCCCGACCGAAACCCCCGCCAACAACTTTGGAAGCTGTTTATGAATTTCTATAAATTTTTTGTCAATAGGAAGGTTTAACTTTTTAGCCACCTTTTGCAGACGTTTTTCAACCTCTACGGGGTCGGTTAGCTCGGTGTAGCCGTTGGCAAGCTCTATTCCCATTACATAAAGCTCAAACCTTTCGCAATAGCCGGCCCTGCAGCGGGCCAAAGCCCCGTATTTTTCCGGATAGCCGGAAATTATTGTGGGGGCTTCAAAACCCAAATGTTTTTCCAGTTCCAGATAGGCCCTCCAAAATAGCGTTTCTTCATCTTCCGAATGGTCGAATTCTATTTGGGCCTTGGATAGTTGTTTTTTAAGGTTTTCCTCCGTTAAAGGTTCTAAATCAATGTTTAAAAACCTTTTGAAGGCTTCCTTTAAGGAAATCCTTTCGAAGGTGGTTTTTATAGTTTTCCCGCGGTAGGTGATGGTTTCTCCGAAAAGTTCCTTAAAAAGGATTTCCAATTCCTCCATTAGGTAGGTGTAATCTTTGCCTATTTTGTAGTATTCCAACATTAAAAATTCGTTGTCGTGGAAGGCTCCTTCTTCAAAATCTCTGAAAGTGTGGGTTATTTGAAAGATATCCTTCTTATATCGGGCTATAAGTTTTTTCATCGAATATTCGGGAGAAGTGTGGAGGTATTTTATAAGCCCCCTTTGGGAAAGTTTGGAAACCTCGCAACGGATAGGTATTATGTTGTCGTCCAAATTGGGGTAGGGTAATAAAATGGGAGTAATAACCTCGGTGTAGCCCCTTTTTTTAAAAAATCTTCTTAAGGTATCTAAAAATTTTTCTACCTCTTTCAGTTGGTCGGTGGGGGTCATTTAATCCAAATAATGCCAACAATAAACTTCCCTCCTAAGGTTGTTTTGTTCTATCACCACTTTGGGAGGAAATAGGGTGCATTTAAGTTCCCTTTGGGGGCATACAAACCTAAAGGGACAACCTTGGTCTCTGACAGATTGGAATAATTCCCCTTGGTCGGTTTTTTTGTTTTTGTCCCTTAAAAAGGGCGATGATACGGGCATATTCTCCAAAAGGTAGCGGGTATAGGGATGCAAGGGATTTTTAATAACCTCTTTAGTCGGGCCCACTTCCATAATTCGACCGCCCAGCATGACGGCTACGCGGTCGCTTACGGCGGCGGCCGTCCTAATATCGTGGGTTATAAATAATTGGGAAATTTTTAGTTCTGTCTTTATTTTTTTAAAGAGTTTCAAAATTTCATATTGCAGGGACATATCCAAGGCCGACGTTGGTTCATCGGCAACCACCAGAGTAGGCTCCAATACCAAGGAGCGGGCTATTGCCACCCTCTGCCTCTGACCGCCCGAAAGAAATTCCACCCTCCTATGGAAAAGGTTTTTATCTATTCCCGCCCAAAGGAGGTATTTTTCTACCCTCTCCTTAAGGAGATTTTTATTCACCTTATGAACTATTAAAGGTTCACTTACCGCCTCCCACACGGTGAACCTCGGATTTATTGCCTCCCGTGGGTTTTGAAAAATCATAGAAACTTCTTTGGTGTATTCCCTTTTCCATTGACTAAATATGTCTCTCCCTTTGAAAAGAACTTGCCCTTCGGTTGGTTTTATTAGCCTAACTATAACCCTTCCTAAGGTGGTTTTACCGCTACCGCTTTCCCCTAAAAGGGCTAAGGTTTCTTCTTTTTCCAAAGTTAGGTTTATATTTTTCAAAGCCCAAAAGGGTTTCTTTTTAAAAAAAAGACCGTTCCTACGGAAGGATACCGAAAGGTTTTTTATCTCCAATAGGTGGGAGGACATAAAAAGAGAGGTTAACGGGGTGGGAAAAATTTTTAACTTCTTTCTTTAAAGGCTTTTTTAAGGGCTTCCCACATCTCATTTATGGGGGGCTCTACACCGAACCAGATTTTGAAACTTTCCACCCCTTGGAGCAGAAGCATTCTTAGACCATCTAAGGTTTTAGCCCCCTTTTTTTTAGCTTCCCTTAGGAGGGGGGTCTCTTTGTAGATTACATCAAAAACCGTATGGTGGGGCTGAATAAGGCTGTAATCAAACAGCGGCGGGTCGTTATCTTTTAAGCCTACCGAGGTGGTATTAACAATAATATCCACCTTGTTAAGGACTTCTTCTACTTTATCCACCGCGGTTATATTAAACTTTTGGGCCAAAGAGAGGGCTTTCTCTTTTGTTCTATTCCAAAGAAGGATTTTTTTGGCTTTGGACTTTTTGAGGGCGTAAATTACCGCTTTAGCCGTTCCCCCTGCACCCAAGACCAAGACGGTTTTATTTTCGGGGTCTTCAACCTCTTTAAGGGCATTTAAAAAACCTATCCAGTCGGTGTTATAAAGTTCTATTTTCCCTTCGGAGGTTTTTTTTAATGTATTGGCCGAACCTATTTGCTCAACGTCGGGGGAAACCCAATCGGCGAATTTCAAAATTTTTTCCTTAAATGGGACGGTTATATTGAACCCTTTGAGGTTTTCCAAAAAAAGTAAACCTTTTATGGTTTTCTCAAATTTTTCTTTGGGAACTTCCAAAGGTATATAAACGGCATCTATACCCAAAGAGGATATTCCTACATTTTGAAAAACCGGCGAAAGGGAGTGTTGGACGGGATTACCTATAACGCCGTAAATTTTGGTTGAACCTTTAATTGGGAACATAGAGGAAGTATTATTTTTGAGGGGGAAGAGGCGGGGCTGGGAGGACTCGAACCCCCGACCGCGGGATTTGGAGTCCCGCGCTCTACCAACTGAGCTACAGCCCCTGAGCGATTTTATTTATTTTATAACCCTTTGTTGGAATTTTCAACCTCTTCCTTATTTTTATCTATTAAATGCGTTGGTCCAGAGCTTTTATTCCAACCTTAAAGGAAGCACCTTCGGAGGCAATAGCTCCATCCCATGCTTTGCTCATTAGAGGTGGTTTCATTAGGCAAGTGGCGGCGGGAATATACGAATTTCTACCTTTGGGGTTAAAAGTTCTAAAAAAAATTGAGAACATAGTTCGCGAGGAAATGAATAAAGCAGGGGCCCAGGAAGTTTTATTAACTGTTCTAAACCCCCGCGAATTATGGGAAGAAACGGGAAGGTGGGAACTTTACGGGGACGAGCTTTTCAAACTTCAAGACCGCCACGGTAGGGATTTCTGTTTGGGCCCCACCCACGAAGAAGAAATTACCGACCTTGTAAGGAAGGAAGTTAAGTCCTACAAAGACCTACCTCTGCTTTTATATCAAATCCAAACCAAGTTTAGGGATGAAAAAAGACCCCGTTTTGGTCTCATAAGGGCAAGGGAATTCCTTATGAAGGATGCCTATTCCTTTGACACCGACTACAAGGGAGCAGAAGAAGCCTATAACCTTATGGGGGAAACCTATGAAAAGATATTTGACCGTATAGGGCTTAAATACCTAAGAGTGTTGGCCGATACGGGGCAAATAGGAGGTAAGAAATCGGAAGAGTTTGTGGCACTTACCCCCTACGGTGAAGCTAAAGTAGCCTATTGTGAAAAATGTGGTTATGCCGCAAATGCCGAAATAGTTCCCTTACCCAAACCCCAAGAGGAAGAGGAAGAAGAAAAGCCCCTCCAAAAGGTGGAAACTCCCAATGTTAGAACCATAGAGGAGCTATCCAAATTTTTAAAGGTCCCCGCAAGGAAAATATTAAAGTCCCTCCTATACATAGTGGAAGGTGAACCCGTTTTGGTTTTAATAAGGGGCGACCGAGAAGTGGACGAAAATAAACTCGAACGGGTCTTTGGAACCGATAATTTCAGATTGGCCACCGACGAGGAAATAAAAGAAATTTTGGGCACCGAAAGGGGATTTGTTGGGCCTATAAACCTACCCGAGGGAAAAATAAAGAAAATAATTTGGGACAACTCCCTATATGGAATTAAAAACCTTGTGGTGGCCGCCAACGAGCCCCACTATCACTATATAAATGCCAACCCCGGAAGGGACTTTAGCTACGGAGAGTTTTACGATGTGGCCCAGGTTGTAGACGGCGACCCCTGTCCCCAATGCGGAGCACCGCTAAAAATTTCCCGAGGGTTGGAAATAGGACATATCTTCCTACTGGGAACCCGCTACTCGGAGCCTATGCAAGCCTACTTTGTTGACAAAGATGGAAAAGAAAAGCCCATCGTTATGGGTTGCTACGGTATCGGCGTATCCCGCCTAATGTCGGCGGTAATCGAACAATCCCACGACCAAAATGGAATTATATGGCCGATAAATATAGCCCCCTTCGAACTGGAAATTTTGCCTCTCAATGTTAGCGACGAAACTCAAAAAAGTGTGGCTGAAAAGCTTTATAAGGAGGCCTTAAGCAAAGGTATCGATGTGATAATTGACGACCGCGACGAAAGGGCCGGCTTCAAATTCAAAGATGCCGACTTGGTAGGAATACCCGTCCGCATAGTTGTGGGACGCAAAGCCAATGACGGTTTGGTGGAAATTCAAATTAGAAAAACCGGCGAAAAATTTGATGTTCCAATAGAACAAGCCCTGCAAAAGTTCGAAGAAATTAAAGAAAAACTTCAGAAGGGAGAAATTTAAAACCCTGTAAAGGGTTATTGTTGTTCTTTCTCTTTAGGTTCTTGGTCGGTTTCCTTATTTTCTACCCCTACAGGTTGGTTATTGTTTTCTTCCTGTTGGGGGTTGGAACGCAATTCTTCTATTTTTTTGTAGTCGCTTTCGCTTAATACATCGATGTTGTAGCCGGTTAGTCGGTGCACCAGCCTTACATTGCTTCCTTTTTTTCCAATCGCTAAAGATAGCTGGTCGTCGGGAACTACAACTTCGGCCCGTTTCTCTTTAGGATAGAGAATTACCTTTAAGGCTTTGGCGGGCACCATAGCATTTTTGATAAATTCCGCTAAATCCTCCGCGTAGCGGACTATATCTATTTTTTCACCTCTAAGTTCCTTGGAAATGGGTTGAACCCGCTCGCTCCTTACCCCCAGTATTACGCCCACCGGGTCTATTTTGCTGTCCTTGGAATAAACAACAACCTTGGCCCTTTCCCCCGGTTCGCGAACTATTTTCTTTATCTCAATTTTACCCTCTTCAATTTCATTAATTTCCGTTTCCAAAAGTCTTCTTAAAAATAGGGGGTGGGTTCTCGATAATACCAAATGGGGTTTACCTTTAATTTTTTCCACCTTCCAAAGGAGGGCTTTTAAACGGTCATTAACCTTATAGTTGTCGGCAGATATAAGTTCCCTTTTAGGAAGAACAGCTTCTATCCTTCCCAAGTCCACCAAAAGGTCTCCCTTAGGTAGGACTTTGCGAACTAAGCCGAAAACTATATCCCCCTCAAGCTCTTTAAATTCCCTGAAGGTTTGCTCCCTTATGGCCTCCTCCAACTCTTTTAGGAAAGTTTCTTTTGCCGCCTTAGCGGCCAAATAGTCCACCTCTTGGGGGGATATATCCAAAGGAACCAAAATTAGTTTTACCTTACTTCCGCTTTCAATATCCAAATCTTTGGGGATTTTCTTAAAAATAAAGGTTCCCTTTTCGGTTTTTACCTTTAGACCTCCTTTAGGAGAATAGTGGATTATTGTTCCTTCCAACTGTTGATATTTATCTGCATTAAATATTTCCCCTTTTTGGCGTTTTTCTTCTTCATAAGCTTTTTTGAGGTAGACAAGGTAGGGTTTTATCCCCTCTTCGGTAAATTCTATAATTAGGTTTCCCTTAATTTTTTTTGCCTTTTTTATGGCTGTGGCTATGGCATCCTTTAAAGCTTTTTCCACCAAAGATTCTTTAACATCCCGCTCACGGGCTATTTGCTGTATTAACCTTTTAAGCTGTTCTAAATCTATCCTGTTCATGGTCTCCTCTCCGTGGGGAAAATTTTAAGATGGAACTTTTAATGGAAAGAATTGGGAATGGAAACAAATATGGGTAGATTTAAAAGCTCTAAACTTGATGTAGGAGAGATATTAAAAGAAAACCTTGAGAGGGTTATTTAATAAACAAAACTCTCCCGCAGTTGGGACAGTAAACCAAACCTTCACCCCTTAAAAGTTTGGTATATTGGGCGGAAGGCACCTGCATAGAGCAGCCGCTGCAGGTTCGGTTGACGACCGGAACAAAAACATTTCCACCGAACTCGTATTTTTTTTCTTCATAAAACTCTAAAACTTCGGGGCTGATAGATGCGGCCAGTTGTTCCCTCAAACCTCCCAATTCCCGTAGTTTCTTTTCCAACTGCTGTTTTGTTTTTTCTATTTCTTCCCTTTTGCGGTTTATTTTTTTCTCAAATTCCCTTACCGATTCTTCCAATCTTTCCTTTTCACGGAAAAGTTGATTTAACTCCTTAAGGATTTCTTCTATCTCTTTTGTTGCTTTTATTATTGTTTTTTCCGCTTCCGACTTTAATTTTATGGCCGCTTTATAGTCCTCTAAATTCTTTGCTTGGGCTTTCCTTTTCTTGGATTCTTCTATTTGTTTATAACTTTCGTTGATAATTTTTTCCAATTCCTTCCTTTTTTGAGACAATTCTTCTATTCTTTCGTCGATTAACTCTATTTTTCTTTTCCTTTTGGTGGAAACCTCTTCCAACTGTTTAATTTCCTGCGGAAGTTCTTTTAGTTTTACTTCCAGTTTGATGATTTTTGAATCGATTTCTTGAAGTTTGATAAGCTTTTCCAGGTCTTCCTTGGACAATTCCAACATCAACATTAGTATAACTCCAACGGGGGATTTTACAAGATTAATCTTCAGGATGGAAGATGTTGATGATGGGCCCGGGAGGACTCGAACCCCCGACCGGGCGGTTATGAGCCGCCCGCTCTGCCACCTGAGCTACGGGCCCTGCCGAAGTCAAGATTTATAATTTAACAAAAAATAAAATCTTCGTCAAGCCTTTTTCAAACCTAAAGGAACCACCTTTTCTTTGGGGTTGGGAAATATAGCTTAAATATGTTATTATAAACTATTTTGCGGGAGGAAAACAACCATGATTCAAAGATATACCTACCTAAATGTTGCGGACAACTCCGGGGCTAAAAAGGTTCAATGTATAGGTATCCCCGGAGGGGCAAGAAAAAAATATGCTACATTGGGCGACGTTATAACCGTTACCGTAAAGCAAGCTTCTCCCGACGGAAACGCTAAAAAAGGAAAAATCTACCGTGCGGTTGTAGTTAGAACCGCAAAAGAAGTTAGAAGACCCGACGGAAGCTATGTAAAATTTGACGACAACGCCGTAGTGTTGTTAAATCAATACGGTGAACCTTTGGGAACCCGTATACTTGGGCCTATTGCAAGGGAAGTAAGAAACAAAGGCTATACCAAAATAGCATCTTTGGCACCCGAAGTAATCTAAATCCCTTTTAAAACCTTTCTTCGGAGGAAGAAAATGGCGGCAAAAATTAAAACCGGCGACATCGTAGTGGTTATGAGAGGTAAAGACAAGGGAAAACAGGGCAAAGTTCTTAAAGTTATTAAGAAATACAAAAGGAACAAAAAAGGCGAAGTTATAGAAACAAAAGTAAGGGTTGTAGTTGAAGGGGTAAACCTAAGAAAGAAACATGTAAAAGCAACCCAATTCTCCGAAGGCGGAATAGTAGAATTTGAAGCCCCCATAGATGTATCCAACGTTATGTTGGTTGACCCCAAAACACGCAAACCAACCCGCGTAGGTTTCGAAACCGTAGAAGAAAACGGCTACTTGGTAAAATACAGGGTCGCTAAAAAAAGCGGAACCCGCCTGGATGTTGTCAGCAAAAAACCTTTGAAGCAAGAAGCATAAGCTCTAACAACCCTTTAAAGAGAAATAAAAAGAGAGGTAGGAAAAAATGGCAGAAAACAAAACCGAAAAGTATGTTCCCAGACTTTACAAAAAGTACAAAGAAGAAGTGGTTCCCCTCCTAATAAAAAAATTCGGATACAAGAACCCTATGGAAGTTCCCCGGATAGTGAAAGTAACCGTAAACATGGGTGTGGGTGAAGCAGTCCAAGACGTTAGACAGATAGAAAGGGCTATGGAAGACTTGGCCGCCATAACCGGCCAAAAACCCCAATTGAGAAGGGCCAAAAAATCGGAAGCCGGATTCAAACTCCGTAAAGGAATGCCCATCGGAGCAAGGGTAACCCTAAGAAAAGAGAGAATGTGGGATTTCTTGGACAAAACCATTTCCGTGGCTCTACCCAGGGTTAAAGACTTTAAAGGACTAAATCCCCGTTCTTTTGACGGAAGAGGAAACTATTCCTTCGGTATAGCCGAACAAATTGTTTATCCCGAAATAGACTACGACAAAGTAGACCGCATCAGAGGTATGGACATTAACATCCATACCACAGCAAAAACCGACGAAGAGGCCCTTTGGTTGTTGGCTTTATTGGGATTGCCTATAAGGGCAACCTAAATTAATAAAACCTTGGGAGGAGTAAAATGCCTTGCCTAAGTAAGAAAATTAAAGAATTGGAAAAACCACCAAAATTTACCACCCGCCTTCACAAGAGATGCCCCGTCTGTGGCAGACCGAGGGCTTATAGAAGATATTTCGGAATGTGCCGAATCTGCTTTAGGGAATATGCCCTAAAAGGAGAGTTGCCTGGCGTTAAAAAGGCCAGTTGGTAAAACCCAGTGGGGTTGGTAAGGGTCGACCCCGTAGTCGGCCAACTGCCAACCCTGAAAAAAATAAAAACGGAGGATAAAAATGAGCGTAACCGACCCCATTGCAGACATGTTCAGTGCAATTAAAAACGCCCTCCAAAGGAGGGACGATTTCGTATATATCCAGTCCTCGAAATTGAAAGAGAGAATACTCGACCTGCTAACCCGCGAAGGCTATATAGAGGGCTGGGAAAGACTAACCGGTGAAAGGTTGGAAGAGGAACTCAAATACTATAAAGAACTGGAAAAGAAGGGAGCCCTAAAGGGCAAAGAATACCAACTCTACAAAAGACTCCACGAGTATAACAAAGGAACCCAATACCCCATAAAGGTAAAACTCAAATACATCGGCCCCAAAAAGAATAAGCCCGCTATTCAAAACCTAGTAAAAATTTCTAAACCCGGAAGAAGAATCTATGTGCCCGCAAGATTGGTTCCCTACGTTAAGAGAGGCCTGGGAACAGCGATAATGTCCACCGATAAAGGGATTATTACCGACAAAGAAGCCAGAAAGTTGGGCGTGGGCGGCGAAGTTATAGGCTTCGTTTGGTAATAACCACACCCACTGTAAGGAGGAGGTAAAAATGTCGAGAATAGGAAAAATACCCGTTCCCATACCTCAAGGGGTTCAAGTAAATATAAAACCCGAGCACGACGGAACCGTAGTTGAAGTAAAAGGCCCCAAAGGCTCTATTACTCAAAAGTTTCACCCCGCAATGGAAATTTACATAGATAAATGGCTTAACCCCAAAGACGGAAAAGAATACGATGCAATATTTGTAAAACCTAAAGAAGGAATAAATCCTAAAACCTTCAAACTGACAAAAAGAAAAATCGGAGCACTATGGGGAACAACCAGAGCACTACTCAACAATATGGTTAAGGGCGTTACCGAAGGTTGGAAGGTTGTATTGGAAATCCACGGATTGGGTTATAGGGCGGCCGTAAAAGGAAAAACTTTGGAATTGAACCTGGGATATTCGCACCCTATAAAATACGAAATTCCCGAAGGAATAAAAATTTCTGTCGTTTCCAATAAACAAAAGAAAATTGATGAAATCCACGTTGAAGGCATCGATAAATATCTGGTCGGTCAAGTTGCCGCAATAATTAGAGACTTCCGCAGACCCGACCCCTACAAAGGAAAAGGTATCAGATACGCCGACGAAGTGCTTAACTTGAAACCCGGTAAAGCCGCCAAGAAGAAGTAATTAGGGGGTAGGTAAAATGCCTAAGCTAATAAGCATAAAAAGAGAGCTAGGTAAAGTAAAAACCAGAGCCCAAAAAAGAAAAAGAAGACATTTAAGAATAAGAAAAAAAGTATTTGGAACACCCGATAGACCCCGCCTATGCGTATACAGAAGCGACCACCACTTCTATGCCCAAATCATAGACGATACCGTAGGCCACACTTTGGTTTCGGCCTCTTCCATAGATAAAGGATTCGTTGAAAAATACGGTTTCCGCGGCGGAAAATCTATTCCCGTTGTTGAAAAAGTCGCCGAATTGTTGGTTGAAAGGGCAAAAGAAAAAGGAATTAAAAAAGTAGTTTTCGACAGAGGCGGTTTTAAATATCACGGAAAAATAAAGGCCTTTGCCGAAAAGTGCAGAGAGTTAGGCCTTGATATGTAATAGAAAGGGAGGCTTTATTATGGGCGGAAAATCCATTGACCATATGCTAGAAATGAAACAGAGGGAGCAAGAAATAAACCCCGAAGAGCTCCCTCTGGAGGAAAGATTAATACAAGCAAAAAGAACTACAAGGGTTACCGAAGGTGGTAGAAGATTTAGCTTCTCCGCTTTGGTTGTAGTTGGAGATAAAAAGGGCCACGTGGGTTTCGGATTAGGTAAAGCTAAAGAGGTTCCCCTAGCTATAGCAAAGGCTATTCAAGACGCTAAGAAGAAAGTTATCAGAGTTCCCATAATAAACGGAACCGTTCCCCACGAAGTTATCGGACATTACGGCCCCACAAAAATCATAATCCTCCCGGCAAGGAAGGGAACAGGTATCGTTGCCGGTGGTGCGGCTAAACCCGTGTTTGAATTGGCCGGATACACCGATGTTTTGACAAAAATAATCGGTTCCACAAACCCCCACAACGTTCTAAGGGCCGTTTTTGATGCCTTCCTTCAAATGGAAACACCCGAAGAGGTTGCCGCCAAAAGAGGCAAACCGGTAGAAGAAATTCTCAAAGAGCACAAACTCTACGCCACCAAAAGATACAAACATATAAAGCTCTACTAAGGCAACGGAGGTAGCACCATGTCCGACAAAATCAAAGTGAAACTCTTAAGAGGATTGGCCGGAAAAAGAGAGGAACACGAAGTTGCCGTTAAATCTTTAGGATTGAGGAAACGCGGAGACGAGAAAATACTGGCCGATGACCCCAGAACTTGGGGAAATATTAAAAAGGCGTGGTATTTGGTAGGGGTTGCTTACAAAATAGATTTCGGTGGCGAAATTCCCGTTGTGGAAAGAGACCTATCGGAAGAAAACGACAGGAAAATTTTGGTAAAAAACGGTGTTTATACCAACGGGAAAGGTGTTTATTACTTCTCCCGCATTCCCGATTTAGAGGATTTTCTCCGTAAAAAAGGCTATAAACAATACAAAAACTGGAAAGGTGAAATTGTAGAACTTTAACCTTTTCCCATTTTATTTTCTGAGGAGGTTTAGCTATGGCTGTTGAATTACATAATCTTCAACCCCACGAAGGAGCAACCAGAGAAAGGAAGCGTGTAGGTAGGGGTATAGCCGCCGGTCAAGGTAAAACCGCCGGAAAAGGACACAAAGGACAAAAATCCCGTTCGGGTGACAGAACCGTTCCTTGGTTCTTCGAAGGAGGTCAGACTCCCCTCCATATGAGAATTCCCAAAAGGGGCTTTAGACCCGTTAATAAGGTTGTGTATAGCGTAATAAACGTAGGAAAATTGAACGAACTGTTCGAAGAAAATACCGAAATAACCCCCGAGTTGTTGGTTCAAAAAGGTCTGGCCAGAAAAAATAGACCTGTTAAAATTTTGGGCGACGGTGAAATAACCAAACCTTTAATTGTTAAAGCCCATAAATTTTCTAAATCTGCAAAAGAAAAAATTGAAGCCGCCGGCGGAAAGGCTATAGAAATTCAATAATTTTCCTTCCCTTTAAATTCTTTCAGTTTGTATAAATCTGCCTCAAGGATAGCTTCATCAACCTTAACCCTTAGATAGTTTTCGAAAAGATTTACTATAAAGGTGTTCTGATAATAATTCCGAGCTCTATTTAGTAGCTCTTTATAAGAAACTTGCGGAGTTTCTACAAAAATATTAAATCCCTCCCTAAGCTGTTGAAGTTTTTTATCCCAATATTGGATATAGCTGTTAAAAATTTCCTTTTGGAGTTCCAATATCAAATCCCTAAAAGGGGTGAAGTCTATTTTAACACCCCTCGATTGGAGCAAAGCTTTGAGTTTTGTATACTCCGAAAGGCTATCGTTATAATCTTGCTCGATTCTTAGGACATGGTTTTTTATTAAAACCGCCACTACGGATTTAATATTCTCTTCCTTCTGTTGTTGTTTTTTAAACTTTTGGTAATCGCTAAGAATTTTTTCGATTTTTGTCCTTTCGGTGGTTTCCAAATAAACTTTTCCATTCAAGTAGGATATTGAAAAACCTTCCTTTAATAGGGTTAGTGCAAAATCTACCGTTGCAGGGAGAGAAACTTTAAAAGTTTCTTGGCCAGGTTTGGGTTTAACTCTTTCTACTACCGTTGTGGAAGGAACTTTTTTTTCTACCGACTGGAGATAAAGTCGATAGGTGTTTAATCCCGTTAGGAGACTTATAAATAGGAGAAAGGCAATAATGATGTAGTTCATAGAAATTATTTATGACTGCCGGGGGTGGAATTTGAAAGAGTTCCAATGTTAGAATTGACAGTTTGAACTTTAGTCGGTGTTTCTAACTGTTTTAAAAGCTCTTGCTGTTGGTGTTTTTTTACTATAGCTACAGCCAAAGAAAGGACTAAAAATAATCCTCCTAAAAAATAGGTTATTTTTGTTAATATTGTGTCCGCCTCTGTAGCGCCAAAAAGATTTTGCATAGGATTGGCACCGTAAGCCAAAGCAAATTCCGAAGAGCCTTTTTGTAGAAGCACCAGAATTATTAACAAAATAGCCGTTACTACCAACAAGCTTATCAGAATTGTATAAAGCATAGGGTAGTTAGATTATAAATTTTTTCTCGAAAAGAGCTAAACCCTTTAGGGGTTAACTTAAAGCATATCATTAGGACTTTATGAAAGAGGGCGGTATTGTCGTTATAAATTTTGGTTCCCAATACGTTCAGTTGATAGCCCGACGGGTAAGGGAATTAAACGTTTATAGTGAAATACTACCTTGGGATACACCTTTGGAGGAAATAAAAAAAAGAAACCCTAAAGGGATTATTTTTTCCGGTGGCCCTGCATCGGTTTATGCACCAAATGCACCTTTACCCGACAAAGGTATTTATGAATTAGGTATTCCGATATTGGGAATATGTTATGGTCTGCAAGTTTTAGCCCACCAGCTTGGTGGAAAGGTTGCCCCTGCCGACAAACATGAATATGGACGGGCCACTTTAAAGGTTTTAAAAGAAGACAAACTTTTTAAAGGGCTTCCTTCGGAATTTCAAGTCTGGATGTCCCACGCCGATAAGGTAGTAGAGCTACCCGAAGGTTTCGAAGTCTTGGCTATTTCCGACAATGCACCCTATGCGGCCGTGGCAGATTTAAACAGAGATTTTTACGGAGTTCAATT
Organism: Aquificota bacterium; assembly: GCA_013153315.1. Lineage (GTDB taxonomy): Bacteria > Aquificota > Aquificia > Aquificales > QOAS01 > QOAS01. The sequence continues at coordinate 22,703 of JAADES010000025.1, read as the reverse complement.
TCACCCCGAAGTAACCCACACCCAATATGGAACCGACATAATAGCCAACTTTGTTTTTGAAATTGCCAAAGCCAGCAAAAACTGGTTTATGGAAAACTTTATCCAAGAGCAAATTGAAAAAATCCGCAAAACGGTAGGTAACAAAAAAGTTATAGCCGCCCTTTCCGGGGGTGTAGATAGTACAGTTGCCGCGGTTTTAACCTATAAAGCTATAGGGGACAATCTAATACCGATATTTATCGACCATGGACTTTTAAGGGAGGGTGAAAGGGAAGAAGTTGAAAAAGCCCTAAAAGGTTTAGGTTTACCTTTGAGGGTTATAGACGCTTCCGAAATATTCCTCCAAAGGTTGGAAGGTGTAGAAGACCCCGAAGAGAAAAGAAAAATTATCGGACATACCTTTATAGAGGTTTTTGAAAAAGAAGCTAAAAAATACCCCGATGTGGAATTTCTATTACAGGGAACCCTCTACCCGGACGTTATAGAAAGTGCGGGAGTAAAGGGTGCAGCAAAAATAAAAAGCCACCACAACGTGGGCGGTTTACCCGAAAGAATGAACCTAAAGTTGTTGGAACCTTTAAGAGACCTTTTTAAGGACGAAGTTAGAAGGTTGGGCAAACTTTTGGGTATCCCTGAAGAAATACTCCAAAGGCACCCCTTCCCCGGGCCCGGTTTGGCTATAAGGATTTTAGGCCCTGTAACCCGTGAGGATTTGGCTTTGCTAAGAAAGGCGGACAAAATTTTTATAGAAGAGCTAAAAAAATGGGGACTTTACAACAAGGTATGGCAGGCTTTCGCCGTTCTCTTACCGGTAAAAACTGTCGGAGTAATGGGGGACGTTAGAACCTACGAAAGGGTGGTAGCCCTTCGTGCTGTAGATAGCTCCGACGGAATGACCGCAGACTGGAGCCGCCTACCCTACGATTTCTTAGACCATGTTATGAGAAGAATTATTAACGAGGTTAGGGGTATAAACCGCGTTGTTTACGATATTACTTCTAAACCGCCCGGAACAATTGAATGGGAATAAAAGAAAAAACTATTCGGAAATTTCTTCGATGGTAAATTTATCGTTTGTATAAATACAAATTTCGGAGGCTATTTTTAAAGCTTCTTCCACTATTTCTTTTGCATCCATATCCGTTTTATTCCTGTATAAAGCCCGTGCGGCTGCCAAGGCGTAATTACCTCCCGAACCGATAGCCAAAATAGGTTCCTCGGGCTCTATCACATCGCCCATTCCCGAAATTAAGTAGATATGGTTTTTATCGGCGACCAATAGAATAGCTTCCAAGCGTCTGAGGGCTTTATCCATTCTCCATTCTTTAGCCAACTCTACCGCCGCACGGGTTAAATTTCCTCTGTATTCTTCCAATTTTCTTTCCAAACGTTCCATTAAAGCTAGACCGTCGGCTGCTCCACCGGCAAAACCTACCAATACCTTGTCGTTGTATATTTTTCTTACCTTTTTTGCAGTATGTTTAATAACAGCATTCCCAAAGGTTATTTGTCCATCGGCTCCCATGCAGGTTTTTCCGTCTTTTCTAACCACAATAACCGTTGTTGCTTTTCTTTCCATGTTAAAAACAATAGTAGGCGGGAAGATAATTTTTCTCCAAAAGGAGTTTCCTAATCTTTTCAAAACTTACCCATATTCGGATACCTTCTTTACCAACCGCTGAAAGGGTTATAATTGGTGGTTTACACTTAGGTTGCAACTTAGAAAACTTCAATAGAAGAATTTCGTTTTTTTTGTCCCAAATTTGGTAAAAAGGATTAAAAGGGATTACCTCGTTGTTAAGAACTACCTTAATGGAAACCTTTTTAGGTTTTTTTCTTAATAGAATCTCCTCAAGTTTGTAATAGAAGGAAAGAAAACTCTCGTCGGTAATTTCTATTCTAAGAAACCCTTGGGGGGTTGATTTACTAACGGTGGCTGTAAAAGTATCACCTTCCAAAGAAACTTCTACGGAGGCTGTAGAGTTTTTGAACAGTTTCTTTAAAAGTTCTTGATAGGTTTTTGGAATTCCCTCAAAGGTTTGGGAAAAAACCAACGCCGCGGGTATAAATAAAGAAAAAAAAGTCCTAATCATGGCTTTCAAATTTAGAGAGTTCCCTTTTTAGCGCTACCTTTCCTGTTCTAATCATCTCTTTTATTCCGAAGGGTTTAACCAACTCTATAAAATTGTCGATTTCTTCGCCGGTTCCTGTTAGTTCAATGGTATAGGTATTATGGGAAACATCTACTATTTTTGCGTTAAATATTTGGGCCAAACGATAAACCTCCTCTTTAGCTCTATTGCCCGGAAGATTTACCTTAATTAAAAGAAGTTCCCGCTCTATGTGAGGCAGGTCGGTTAAATCTCTTACTTTTATTGTGTTTATAAGCCTTCTCAATTGTTTAACAACCTGTTCTATGACATGCTCATCTCCTTCAACCACTATGGTCATTCGTGAAAGTCCTTTTTCATGGGTTTCACCCACCGATAGGCTTTCGATGTTATAACCTTTGCCCGAGATTAAGGTTACTATTCTTGCCAAAACCCCATGTTCGTTTTGAACTAAAAGGTCTATGACGTGCTTTCTAACCTTTCCCTTCGGCAGCTTTCTGAACTTTGGAGCTGCAACAACCTTTAGAGGCCCTTCTTTTCCTATGGTATCCGCCATAAGGGAAATTTTAAGGAAATTAAAAAATCAATCCTCTTCATGTTCTTCTTCATGTTCCTCTTCCCAAATTGGGTTTTCTTGCGTTATCCCTTGGTAGGTATGTTTTTCTTCAACCGTTTGGTGGGCATAAAACAATGTTCCCAATCCTAAGGTTAAAACAAATAGTTTTAGGTAAATTATTAAGGTTCTCCTGTTTGGATAAAAACCGACCAAGTAAGCTAAAACCATTGTTAAACCTAAAAGGGTGGCCCCAATAATAAAAAACCAATTTGTGTAGGTTGTGGTTAATATATGAGCCAAAAGGGCGGTTATAAATAATCCTACAAACAGTTTATGGGCTCTTACAAAATATTTTGGTCTTACGAAGGGAAATAGCCTTTGGAATTTGTAAAAAGCTATAGCACCGAGGACTATAGAACAGAGAAGAAAAGCTAAACCGAGGAAACCGCTAACTTCATGTAATTTTTCCCACATTTATTTTATTTTTGTTTAAACCGTGGTTGTGTTGTCAACTTCTTGAGCCTTGTAATGTATCCAATCGTTATAAACACTTTCAATGGGTTTTTCAAATTCAAAGAACTTTTTAGGGAAACTGTCCAATCTTTGTTCCTTAAGTTGAGAAAGTTTTATTTCTTCTACTTCGGAACCGTTGTCTTCAAAGTTGAGAACCACAACAAGGTCTTTATCGGTAGGGATTACCTTTACAAGTTTGTCCCTATAAATTCCCGCATCGAGGCCTTTTGTTCCTTTGTTTTTTACCTTTATTTGGTCGCTTCTAACTTTTTTAACTTTCCCCGTGCGGGTGATAAAAATTACATAGGGTTCCTCGTTTAGGGCCGCTATACCGCTAACGCTATCCCCTTTGTCTAGTTTTATACCAACCGAGCCTTTGGAAGAGGGGCCTGTGGTTGTTACCTTGTTGGTGGGAAATCTTAGGATTTTTCCTTTTTCGGTATAGATTAAAATGTCGCCCCAATCTTGGGCTTCCCATATTCCTACGACTTCGTCCCCTTCGGTCAGTTTTATTATTGGAGAACCCGCACGGGTATATTTAAAGTCTTCCAAGGAAAGTTTTTTTACATACCCCTTTTTGGTGGCTATTAACAATCTTCCGAACTCTTTGCGGAATACCCCTATTATTTTTTCTCCCTCTTTTAGTTTTACCTTTGTGGTTTTAAAGAGTTTGTCCCCTGTAACCCAATAGGTTCTTCCCAAGTTGGTGGCTATATATAAGCCTTCTTTGGCGGAAACTTTTAAAAGTCCCACAACAGGTTTATCGAAATCTCTTTGTTCTTCATCTTCGAGGGGTTGGACTGTTCCATCTTTGTAAACTACTACGGGGATTAAACCTTTAGAGAACTCTCCTTGGATATATTCGACGAAACTCCTACGGTCGTCGCCGTATTTTTTAACCAGCTCTTGTAGTTCTTGTTTGAATATGTCTATTTTTCTTGCCTGTTTAAGGAGAATATTTTTGTAATCCTCTATTTGGTTTTTAAGTTTTTCAGCTTCCTCTTGGAGGGCTTTGGTTTCCAAGGAAGTCAACCTTTGTAGTTTCAAATCTAAAACCGCCTGGGCTTGGGTGGGGGTTAAATTAAATTCCTCCACAAGGCGGGTTTTTGCTTCATCCGCAGTTTGGCTGTTGCGGACTATTTCTATTACCCTGTCTATGTCGGAAACGGCTTTTAATAGTCCTTCCACTATATGGAGTCTTTTTTCAGCCTTCCTAAGGAAGTATTTTGTTCTTCGGGTTATTACCTCCAGACGGTGTTTAACAAACTGCCATAGGAGCTCTTTTAATCCTACCTGTTTAGGTTCACCATCAATAAGAACCACCATGTTGACGGGGAAGTTTTTCTTCAACTGGGTATGTTTCAACAACTGTTGGATAATTTTTTCCGGTTCCCCATAACGGGAAACTTCTATGACAATCCTAATACCTTCTTTGTCGCTTTCATCCCTTAGGTCGGTGATGTTTTTAATTTTTTTGTCCCTCGCCAACTGGGCAATTCGTTTTATTAGGTCAGCTTTGTTTACTTGGTAGGGAAGCTCGGTAATAACTATTAGTTCTTTTCCACCTTTTTGTTTTTCCACGTGGATTTTTGCTTTCAGATGTATAGAGCCCTTACCTTTTTTGTAAATTTTTATTAAATCTTCTTTTGTATTTTCAATAATTGCCCCGGTGGGGAAATCGGGAGCTTTTATATATTTTTCCACTATTTCCTCTGTGGTTATTTGGGGGTTTTCGGCCACGGCTATAAGGGCCTTTGCCACCTCTTTAAGGTTGTGGGGCGGTATAGAGGTGGCCAAACCTACCGCTATTCCCGTGGAACCGTTGCAAATCAGGTTAGGAAATTTTGATGGCAATACTTTAGGTTCATTTACGGAGCCGTCAAAGTTCGGTTGCCAGTCTACGGTATCCTTATCTATGTCTTCCAACATTTCCACCGCAAGGGGGGTTAGTCTTGCTTCCGTGTTGTGGTTTATTATTCCGTTTGCCACAAAGGAATGACATTTGCTTTGAACCCTCACTGAGTAAACGGGTTTTAATCCTGTGAACTCTTTTCGGACTACTTTAGTTAGTAGATATTTCCACTTTTGGTTCCTATTATTTTCCAACTCTTCCAAAATTGGGTTTTTCTTTCTATTCTCTACCCATAGAAGGTTTTTATCTCTTTTTAGAACAACCCCGTGGTTTATTAACGCAATCTGAACAAAACGGGCCGTTTCCTCATCGGAAAATTCCAATAGGAGTTTTTCTTTAAATTCTTTTCCTACCTTAGCGAGTAATGCTTTTAAAAACTTTAATTGGAGTTTCTCTGAAGAACTGAAAACCTTGTTAAGGAGAAGTGTTTTAGATGCCACTAAGGTAGGGGAATAGTAATCTGTATCTTCAGAAGGCGACAAAACTTCTTCAACTAAATACGGAATTTCTTCTTCAGAAATATTTTCCTCGGTAGGGAAATAACGGCTGTTGGATATTCCTACCAAATAATCTCCCTCTTCAACCTGCTCGAGAAGTTTCCACTCAAATTGAGGTTTTCCTTCGGAGTTTCTTTTCCAAACGAGCACGGGGTGGTTAAAAGTTCCCTCTATTTCCAAACCGAGGTCGGTTGTTACTTTCAAAACAGGGTGGGTGCCTGAATGGAAAAACTTATCCGCCTTGTGGATTTTCCTGTCTATGGAAACCACTTTGAGGTCTATATCGTTATCGCTGTTGGGTTTCGCTTCGGGAACTATCTCCTTTATAGGGATTAATCCTTTATCGGTTAAAACCAAAGTATCCCCTACAACGCAGTAACGCATAGCGGCCGCCGGGTCGCCGTCTATTGACCCGAAGTTTCCTTGGCCGTCTATTAAGGGATAACGCATAGTAAAGGGTTGGGCCATCCTAACCAAGGTGTCGTAAACCGCTTGGTCGCCGTGGGGGTGGTAGAAGGAGAGGATATGACCCACAACCCTGGCGCTTTTTTTATAAGGTTTATTGGGCAATAGCCCTATTTCATACATACCGTATAAAATCCGACGCTGAACGGGCTTCAACCCGTCCCTCGCGTCGGGAATTGCCCGCCCTATAATAACGGACATTGCATAGTCCAAATAGGATTGTTTTGCTTCTTCTTCTATTGGAACCTTTATTATTTCTTCCGACATAGGGGTTATATTTTATCATTCCATTTAATGCAAATAATATTTGCCCTTCCTTTGAAGGGAAAACTTTCCTTAACAATTTCTTAACAATTTGAATAAAATCACTCCCTAAAAGGCTATGCCCAACTACTTTTCCAAAGGGTGGTTTATAAAAATTAAAACCATTGTTGCCAATTATTTTCCTTTTGTCTTTTTGATAAGGAACCTTTTAGCTCTTCAAACTTTCTTAAAATCCTTAGACTTTGCGGAGGGGTGTTATGACCGTAGATAAATCCAAAGCCTACGTTCTTTGGTTTAAAGATGTTGGTATTGAAGACATTAACTTGGTAGGTGGTAAAGCCGCCTCCTTGGGGGAAATGATAAGGGCTCTTACCCCCTTAGGAATACAAATTCCCGATGGTTTTGCCATAACTTCCAACGCCTATTGGTATTACATCGAATACAACAACCTAAAGGAAAAAATAAAAAAAGAACTCGAAGGTTTGGATATAGATAACATAGAAGACCTTGAAAGGAGAGCTTTCAGAATCCGCGAACTCATAAAGAGTGGTGAATTTCCCAAAGACCTTGAAGAGGAAATAAGAAAATATTACTACGAGTTAGGTCAAAAATATGGATTGGAAAATGTAGACGTAGCGGTGCGTTCTTCCTCAACCGCCGAAGACCTGCCCGACGCTTCCTTTGCAGGACAGCAAGAAACCTACCTAAACGTAGTTGGGGCCGCTTCTTTGCTGGTTCACGTAAAAAAAGCCTTTGCTTCGCTATTTACCGCTAGGGCTATAGCTTACAGGGAAAAGTTCGGGTTTGACCACTTTAAGGTGGCTTTGGCGATAGCCGTTCAAAAAATGGTTCGTTCCGACCTGGGTGCATCGGGAGTTATGTTTACTCTCGACACCGAAAGCGGATTTAAAGATGTTGTTCTAATCAACGCAATATACGGCTTGGGAGAAATGATAGTCGGCGGGCAGGTAATTCCCGACGAATACATGGTATTCAAACCGACCTTTAAACAGGGTTATGCCGCAATTATAGAAAAGAAACTAGGAAAAAAAGACCTAAAAATGGTTTACGGTGCGGGCGAGGAACGCACCAAAGTTGTGCCCGTGCCTTTGGAAGAACAGAAGAAATTTGCCCTAACCGACGAAGAAATCCTAACCTTGGCCGACTGGGCAATAAAAATAGAGGAATACTACAGCAAAAAGCTCGGCCGCTATTCTCCTATGGACATAGAATGGGCCAAAGACGGCCAGCTCAATCAACTATTTGTTGTTCAAGCCCGTCCCGAAACTATCCACGCAAATAAAAACCCCAACATAGTTAAGGTTTATAAATTGCTAACCCCTGAAGAAGAAAGAAGAAAAAGGGTGCTTGTTACCGGTATTGCGGTTGGCGACAAAATAGGAAGCGGAAAAGTCAGAATTCTCCACTCTTTGGAAGAGGCTAAAGACTTTAAAGAAGGGGAAGTTTTGGTTACCGACATCACCGACCCCGACTGGGAACCAATAATGAAAAAAGCCTCCGCTATAGTTACCAACCGCGGAGGTAGAACCGCCCACGCCGCTATAGTTGCGAGGGAACTAGGAATTCCCGCTGTAGTTGGAACAGGTAAAGCTACCGAAATCCTGAAAGATGGTCAGGAAGTAACCGTATCTTGTGCCGAAGGTGAAGTAGGTTATGTCTACGAAGGAAAAATAGACTACGAAGTTGAAGAGGTAGACCTAACCAAAATAGAAAGACCTAAGAGAACCAAAATATTGGTGAATGTAGCCAACCCCAACACGGTGTTTAGATATGCTTATCTCCCCGTTGACGGTGTAGGCTTGGCACGGGAAGAATTTATAATAAACAACTACATAAAAATTCACCCGCTGGCCTTGCTACATTTCGAAGACATTAAAGAGCTTTACAAAAAACTAAAGGAAGCTGGCTTGGTAGACCCCAAAGGGTGGGTTCAATTTAGGGCTATATATGCCTTTGCCAACGGTAGGTTAAAAGACAAATTGGCCCTCGGAAAGGACAACCGTAGGATAAACCTCAAAAGGGTTATTCAAGATATAGAAGACCTAACCTTCGGATACGAAGATAAAGTTACCTACTACATTAAAAAGCTCTCTTACGGTGTGGCAAAAATAGCGGCCGCCTTCTATCCCAATCCCGTAATAGTTAGATTTTCCGACTTTAAATCCAACGAATACGCAAACCTTATAGGTGGTCAGCTATTCGAACCCGAAGAAGAAAACCCTATGCTGGGATTCCGCGGAGCATCTAGGTATTACTCGCCGATTTTTAAAGAGGCTTTCGGTATGGAAGTGCAGGCTATGCTCCGTGTTCGCAACAAGATGGGCTTGAAAAACGCCATAGTAATGATACCCTTCTGCCGAACTCCCGAAGAGGGCAAAAAAGTTCTCGAAGTTATGAAAGAATACGGATTGGAAAAAGGTCAGGACGACCTCCAAGTTTTTGTTATGGCCGAACTGCCTTCGAACGTCTTCTTGGCGGACAAATATGCCCAAGTATTCGACGGTTTTTCCATAGGTTCCAACGACCTAACCCAGCTAACCCTCGGTTTGGATAGGGATAGCGGATTGGTGGCCTACCTCTACGACGAAAGAAACGAGGCCGTAAAACGTGCTATTGAACATATTATTAAAACAGCCAAAGAATACGGCAAAAAAGTGGGTATCTGCGGACAGGCTCCCTCCGACTTCCCCGAGTTTGCCGGCTGGTTAGTAGAACAAGGTATAGATACTATTTCGGTAAACCCCGACGCGGTTCTTAAAACATTAAAAACAGTAGTTGCTAAAGAAAAAGATTTGGGAATCTCTTAAAGGTTTCTTTCTTTTTTTTTAAATCCTTTTAAAGGAAAAATAAAAAGCTAAACCTAGAAAGGTTATTCTTAGGAATTTTGAAGTTTCTCCTTAGCGAACTTCATTAATCCGCCGGCATTTAAAATTTGGGCTATTTCGGGCGGAATAGGTTTAAAGTTGGCTTCAAAACCTTGGGTTAGGTTTTTAATAACTCCCTTCTCAAGGTCTACCTCTATTTCGTCCCCGTGTTGGGTTCTATCTATAAAATCCTCGGGAGCTTCTACTATGGGAAGACCTATATTGATAGCATTTCTGTAAAAAATCCTTGCGAAGGATTTTGCTACAACAACAGGAACGCCGGCGTATTTAATAGCTATAGGGGCGTGTTCTCTGGATGAACCGCAACCGAAGTTTTTACCCGCTAAAATAATATCGCCCGCTTTATGTTCTTGGGCAAAGTTGGGATGTTCGGAGTCTTCCATAGCATGTTTGGCCAACTCGTGGGGGTCGGAGGTATTAAGATACCTTGCGGGAATTATTTGGTCAGTATCAACATTGTCGCCAAATTTCCAAACTCTTCCTTTTATAGCCATGGCATCAAAGTATAACATTGAGGAAATTTAATTGAATTGCCCCTAATGCCTAATTTTTGAACCACAAACGTATTTAACACCTGTATTTCCTACCTTAGCCCAATGTCTTGTTTGGGCCGGAACTCTCATTACATCTCCTGGTTTTAATAAAAATTCCCCCTCTTCGGTTCCTATTAATATTTCTCCTTCTAATATCCAGCGAATCTCGTCGTAGGTATGAGTGTGCCAATCGTAAAAAGCCCCCGGTGGGTCACTCCAAGTGTAGAGGTTTGTATATCCTTCCTTTTTTAGGATTTCGTAAACTTCCCTTTCGTTGGTTATGTTGGTTTTTTTGACCAAACCCATAATTGGGGAAATTTTAGAAAAACCCTTAAAAGGGAGTATTTAACTCTGCGACCCTGGTAGGGATTAAGGATAGAAAGAAATAAACCTCTTGAAGGAAAGAATAATAAAGGAAAAATCAGCTTAGAACTGTACTTGGAAGGCTAAAGTCCAGTCGGAGTTGCTATCGTCGTTGTTTGTATTTCTGGGGTCAAAACCGTTAATATCGTAGTTATATTTGTTGTATTGGAGAACGATTTTGGCGTTTTGACCTGCCAAGTAGTAGGGGATAGCTACACTCCATACGGAAGGTTTAATTTTAGAGCCTACTAATTGTTGAACCGCTGCAGGAACTTCTGTCAACTTAACCGTAGTTTTTTGATATTTAAGATAGACTCCTAATTTTCCAAGCCAAATTTGCTGGTCAAACAAAGTTCCTAAGGTAATGTAGTAAGTTTTAACACTGTCAAGTTTTCCAATATAAGTTCCAGATGGTACAGGAGTATTTCCTATTGTTATATTTTGACCCGTCTGAAGGGGCAAATTATCTCCATCGGTGTAAACATAACCCAATTCTACCTTAGGAACTAAAGGTAATCCAAACTGGCTTAGCTTTTGTTCCCAGTTTGCGTCGAGAGTCCAAGATTTGAAATTGAAACTTGCCCCAGGGGCCACATCTAATTTGCTAGCCGCATAACCTAGGCCGAAGGATAATGTATTTTTCTGTCCGAGGTAAGTTTCGCTTAGAAGATAGCCTTTTTCGGGTTGGAATCCGAGCATTGTGGGGGTAAATTGAACTCTGAAGGCATATCCTAAGTTATCTTTTCCACCACCGTTAACAACTTCTGCGGCGTTGTGGTCTCCAAAACCATCATACACGCCAACATAGTATTTAACCATTCCGCCAAGAATATCACCCCAAACTGTTACCCCTGCGTCCCTTGCAAAGTCGGCTTCATCTGTTGTTCCTGTTATAGCTACAGCATTGCCAAGCGAAGGGCCGCCTAATACGTTTGCAGCGGTTAGGTGTACAGCTTGATAGTTACCTGTAGCGATTTGCAATGTAGGCAATATTTGGTCTTTATATACACCATTGTTTAAGTTTACCCAACCATCTTGAGGCATAAATATTCTGTCGTATCTTCCAGTTAGGGTTTCTCTGGAGAAGGGTAGTCTGTAGTAACCGGCCATTACATTGAGTTCGGGCATGAATCTGAAGTTAATGAATGCATCCCTTACTTTGGTTGTAGAAGTTCCTTCGTGGGAAGTATTAGCTCCGGTTACGGTAAAGTCCAAGTTAGCACCGAACTGAACTATGGGGTTTAGCTGACCGCTGAAGTAAACACGGGCGTTTTGGATAGTAAAGTCTATAGCGTTTTTATAATCACCATTGTAAGTAGCAGCATCTTCCAAAGCTTGGCCATATATTTGCAATTTCAAACCAAAGTTGGCAAAAGTTTGGTCGCTAACTTTGAGCATAGCGGCGTTTGCGCTTAGTGCCGCTCCGGAGAATATTGCCAAAGCAGCTAGTGTTTTTTTCATTTTTTCAACCCCCCAAATTTGTTAACGCTTCGTTAAATGAATTATAGGTTGGGGTTTCTTGACGGCAAGGGTTTGCAAATTTACAATCAAAAGGTTTAACACTCCTAAACTGAAAAAAAACAACGGGGTAAAGTAAAAAAGAAAGTCATTAATTGGGTTTCTTTTGAAGATTTTCCTCTTGAAGTTCTTCTAAATACTTTAAAGCCCTTTCAAGGTTTTTGGGTTTACCCAACAGAATTAGGACATCTCCTTCCTCTATCTTTGTATTACCGTGAACGTTAAAGTCTAATGTTCCGTCGGCTTTTCTTATAGCGACAACGGTAACGCCGAACTTTTTCCGTAGGTCTAATTCCATAAGGGTTTTACCAACTAATGGAGAACCTTCTTTTACTTCAAACTCGGCAAGGTCGATTTCTGTTTCCTCTCCGAAGGCTATTTTTTCCAAAATATCGGCTATAACATAAGTGTGCGGGTGGAACAACAGGGCTGCTATACGTCCGGCTACTATATGGTCGGGGACTATTACGTGGTTTGCCCCCAGTTCGCGAAGTTTCATAGCGGTTTCGTAGTTTTTGGCTATCGCAATAATTTCAAACTTATCCTTATCCGGTCTAAGCAGTCGGGCGGTAACTATAACCGAAATATTTTCTGCTTCGCTATCGTAGGTGGATATCAAACCTCGGGCGTTTTTAATATTTGCCAAATATAGGGTCGATTTTTTATAAGGTTTCCCTATTACGTAATATTTAACGTGTTCCAACTCAAGTTGTTTTTTTATGTTTTCGTTTTCCTCATCAAGGATTACAACAACTTTATAGCCTCGCTCCTTAAGGAACCTTATTAATTCTTTTGCTACGGTGTTGAAACCCACAATTATGTAATGGTTTTTCAGTTTTTGAATTTCCTTTAACATTCTCCACTCCCTATAGATTTCGAGGATATCCTCCTTAAAAAAGAGGTCGGCCAAAATACCGGTAGCGTAGAAAAAGGCGGTTATACCTGCAAAGTCGAGGAATATTGTAAAAAGCCGTCCCGCCGAATCCATCGGCAATATTTCGCCGTAGCCTATGGTTGAAACCCCTATAAAGGTTTGATAAAAAGCTATCAGCGGGGGAAAATGTTCTATAGCCATATAGCCGATAGTTCCTATGTAGTGAACCAAAATGATTAAAATCAAGGGCTCCCTTAAACGGGCTAATAGTTGAAAAAATTTCCTTTCGAGGAATTCCAATCGATTTATTTCCCTATATTTGTAGGCATATTTTTTCTTCTTAAGTTTTTGTTTTAACTGTAAAAACCATTTTCGGAGAGATTTTTTTATTTTCTTCTTGGTGTTGTCTTCAAAAGAAATTTTTCCCTCGTAGTTATTACTTTCTAATAGACCCATAAAGGATAATAGAATCTTCCCTTCTTTTGAAGGTTCAAAACCAAAAACCTTTTCCCTACTTTAAGTAGAAATTCCTACTTTTGGCACTAAGGGGTTTCCTTAGAATTTAGACTGCTATGGGAAACCGTTTTGAATACTCTCAGAGGTTGAAACAATTACCTCCTTATCTATTTGCGGAGCTTGATAGACTCAAAGAAGAAAAAATTAAGCAAGGTGTAGACGTTATCGACCTGGGAGTGGGAGACCCCGACCTGCCCACCCCTAAAGAGATAATTGAAGCGGGAAAAAGAGCCTGTGAAGACCCCTCCAACCACCGTTATCCTTCCTACAAAGGCCTACCCGCCTTTAGGCAGGCTGTGGCCGACTGGTATAAAGAACGTTTCAACGTAGATTTAGACCCCGAAAGCGAAGTTATAACTCTAATAGGTTCCAAGGAAGGTATAGCCCACTTTCCGCTGGCTTTTGTTGACAGCTGCGATATCGTAATATGTCCCGACCCTGCCTACCCTGTGTATAAAATCGGAACCCTATTTGCGGGAGGAATACCCTACACAGTTCCCCTAAAGGAAGAAAACAACTTCTTAATAGACCTCGACAGCATTCCCGAACAAATAGCCCGCCGAGCCAAAATAATATGGGTAAACTACCCCAACAATCCCACTTCTGCCACCGCAACCCGCGAATTTTACGAAAAGCTAATTGACTGGGCTAAAACCTACAATGTTATAGTGGCCTCCGACCTTGCCTATTCGGAAATCTATTTCGACGAAAACGAAAAACCCCTATCCATCTTGCAAATTCCCGGTGCTAAAGATGTGGCTATAGAATTCCATTCGCTCTCCAAAACCTACAACATGACCGGCTGGCGTATAGGTATGGCTGTTGGTAATAAAGAACTAGTTCAAGGTTTGGGTAAAGTAAAAACCAATGTAGATAGCGGACAATTCAACGCAGTTCAAATAGCGGGCATAGAGGCCCTAAGAAACAGCGAAAAATATCGCAGTCAAATAATCCCCATTTACGAAGAAAGAAGAAAGGTGATGACCGAAGCCCTCGAAAAAATAGGACTAAAACCCTACAAATCCAACGCAACCTTCTACCTATGGGTAAAAGTTCCCGAAGGCTTTACATCGGCCGAGTTTACCAAACTAATGTTGGATAAAGCGGGTATTGTTGTAACTCCCGGAAACGGTTTTGGAGAGGCCGGAGAAGGATACTTTAGAATATCCCTTACCGTTCCCACCGAAAGATTACTTGAAGCCGCCGAAAGAATTAAAAACTTGGTTCTATAATCCTTCTTTCGGTTTTTCTTTCTTATAACCTTTAAAGGTTCTGTGGTTTTTAAAACTTACCCTAAAAAGGAATGTCCATCAAATTTAGTTCCCTTTATAGCGAAAAAAAAGTTAACCCCAACAAAAGGTTTAAAGATTGCCTAAAACCATTTTGGGAATAAACTAATAACCCTTGGTTTCCTGAAGGTAGCCTAAAAATTTTTCTCCCTTTTGGGGGGCTAAAAACACTAAACGGAGGTTAATAAGGCGATGAGAAGGATACCCTTAAAGGCAATTCCCAGAAAAATAGGCAGAAAAAGCGAACTCAAAAGGATGCGTAAGCAGGGGTGGCTACCCGCCGAAGTTTACGGTAAAGGCGTAGAAAACTTGCACGTCTATATATCTAAAAAGGACTTTGAAAAGCTCCCTCACGGCGAGGCCTACCTAATAAACCTTGAAGTTGAGGGCGAAAAAGAACCCCGCGTTTGCATAGTTAAAGAGGTACAAACCGACTGGACAGGAACCAACCCCATCCACGTGGATTTACAAGACCTAACCTACACCGCCGAAATTGAAGCCGAAATTCCCGTTCACGTGGTTGGAACACCTAAAGGAATCGAAAAAGGCGGAACCCTCGAAATTGTTATGCCCACCATTACCGTTAAAGCTCCCCCCGCAAAATTGCCTGAACAGATTGTTATCGATGTTTCCAACCTCGACCTTGGTGATGTTATTTATGTAAAAGACCTGCCCGTTCCCGAAGGAACAAAAATTGTTGACAACCCCGACGAGGTTGTTATTGTTCTCCTCGAACCCGAAGAGGAAAAAACCGAAGGAGAAGAAACTCAAGAAGGAGAAGAAGCTACTTCCTAAGGTTGTTTTTCTTTTTTTATTTCCCTTCAAGGGTTTTAAAAACCTATTTCCTTCGGTCGCTCCCGATAATATTTTCCTATGAAAAAGGATTTTCTCTGTTTATCCGACATAACTCCCCTGGAAGGTTGGGAAATAATAAACCGAGCTTTGGATTTTAAAAAAGGAAAACGACATTCGGAGATTTTGAAAAATAAAAACCTCGGATTGTTGTTTTCCAAACCCTCCACCCGCACAAGGGTTTCCTTTGAAGTAGGAATAAACCGTTTGGGAGGTAGGGCGGTATATCTAACCTCCTCCCAGATGCAAATTTCCCGCGGTGAAGATGTTAAAGATACAGCCCGAACCTTAAGCCGTTATTTGGACGCTTTAATAGTAAGGACATATGCCCATGCTTGGTTGGTTGAATTGGCTCAATACGCTTCCATACCGGTTATAAACGCCTTAACCGACTTTTCCCACCCCTGCCAAATATTGGCCGACGTTATGACCGCTTACGAATATTTTGGTGAGGATACAAAAAAAATAAAAATTGCCTATGTGGGAGACGGTAATAATGTAGCCAATTCCCTTTTAGTTGGGGCCGGATTGTTCGGTTTGCACCTTGTGGTAGCCACACCGCCCGGTTACGAACCCAACGCTATGGCCTACCAAAAAGCTTTGGAGTTAGCCAAACATACGGGGGGAAGTGTTCAAATTGTTAACGACCCCCTTGAAGCGGTAAAAGAAGCCTCCATAGTTTACACCGATGTATGGGTTTCTATGGGCGACACCGATGGGGATACAAAAATTAAATTTCTCCAACCCTATCAGGTAAATGAAAGGTTGCTCTCCTATGCCGCACCCGATGTTAAGGTTTTCCACTGTTTGCCCGCTAAAAAAGGTCAAGAGATAGCGGAAGATACTTTCGAAAAACATGCCGAAGAAATTTTCAACCAAGCCGAAAACCGAATGTGGGCCCAAATGGCTTTAATGGAAATGCTTTTTGAGCAAATCGGTTGAATTTTTGCTTTTTTTAACCTATCTTTTTTATCTTTGTTAAACAGGCTGGAGGGGTGGCCGAGCGGACGAAGGCGGGGGACTCGAAATCCCTTGAGCGGGTGCACGCCCGCTCCGCGGGTTCGAATCCCGCCCCCTCCGCCACTATATCTATTTCAATGCCTCAAGAAAAACTTTTTTTGGAACTTCTTCCCAAAGCGGTAGATATAACCGACAACTCCAAAGAGGTTAAAAAAGGTTCTATTTTTTTCGCCATAAAGGGAACTAAATTTGACGGACATACCTTTTTAGGAGAAGTTTTAAAAAAATCCCCCCTCGCGGTGGTCGTGGAAAAAAGTTATAAACCTCCAAAAGGTTTAGATTTTTCCTCGACCCACCTTATAAAGGTTGAAAATACTCGAAAAAGTTTTGCCAAGGCTTGTAAAGAATTTTTCGGCAAACCCGACGAGCGGCTTAAAATGTTCGGGATAACGGGCACCAACGGGAAAACTTCCACCTCCCATATATTGGCCCAACTTTTGGAAAATAGCGGTTGCCCTACGGGAATTATAGGAACGGTGGAATACCGTTTAGGCTCCAAAATCTACGGAAAGGGACAAACCACCCCTCACCCCAAGGTTTGGTTTAAGACCTTGACCCAAATGCTCTTAGATGGAGCAAAAGCCGTAAGTGCGGAAATTTCGTCCCACGCCCTCGACCAATACCGAATTTATTCAACCAATTTCGAGGGGGTTGTTTTTACCAACCTTTCCCAGGACCATCTGGATTATCACCAATCAATGGAGGAATATTATCTGTCCAAAAAAAGGTTATTTACCGATTACCAATACAAGGTAGGGATAACCAATATCGATAATCCCTACGGGAGAAGGTTATTTCAAGAAATACCCAATTTGGTAAGCTTTGGAAAAAGCCCCGATGCCCATTACAGGATTTTGGATTATTCCCTAACCTTGGAGGGTTCTAAGGTCTATTTACAACTCCCCGATAAAAGGAAGGTTGTTTTGGAAATTCCCCTCTTGGGAGAATTCCAAATTTACAACACCGTGGGAGCTTTTGCTTTGCTCCATACCTTGGGTTGGAATTTAAACGACCTTCTGGAGGGAATTAAAAACCTAAAACCTATCCCCGGAAGGTTTGAAGTTATCCAAATAGGCGGGCGGACGGTGATAATCGATTATGCCCACACACCCGACGCTTTGGACAACCTCCTAAGGTCGGTTAAAAAACTCCAAAGAGGGGGTAGGTTAATAACCCTATTTGGTGCAGGAGGAAATAGGGACAAAACCAAACGCCCTTTAATGGGAAAAGTAGCGTCCAAATATTCCGATATTTTGGTTATAACCTCCGACAATCCCCGTTGGGAAGAGCCTCAGGAAATAATTAACCACATTTTGGAAGGGGTAAATTCCAATATCCCAACTGTGGTAGAAGTAGACCGAAGAAAAGCCATAAAAAGGGCTATATTGGAAATCTCCCAAGAGGGGGACATTATTGTTATAGCCGGCAAAGGTCACGAAGACTATCAGGAAATAAAGGGGATTAAATATCCCTTTAGCGACCGCCAAGAGGTTTTAAAACTAAAAGAGGAAACTCAGGATTGGTTATAAATCTCGTAAACCTTCCGACGGTCAACTTTATAACCTTCCTCTTTTAGTTTTTTGTAAATATCTTTAGCCGAAAGTCCTTCTTCCTTTAGTTTGGAAACAATATCCTCCAAAGGAAGTTCCTCTTTAATTTCCTCCCCGGGGCGGAACATTATCACAAATTCCCCCCTTAGGCGGTCGGGATTTTGTTTAAAGAATTCAATAACCTCTTGGGTTGTTTCACCTCTAATAAATTCCTCGTGGAGTTTAGTTAATTCTTTGGCTACAACGGTGGGAGGATTTTTAAAAACTTCTTTAATTACCTCAAGGGTTTTTAAAACTCGGGTTGGAGCCTCGTAAAGGACAAAGGTGGCATCGACCCCCGAAAAGTTTTCAAAAAAATTTTTTAAACCCTTCTTTGGAGGAAAACCTAAAAATAGAAACCTGTCGGTGGGCAAGCCGCTTCCAACCAGGGCGGTAATTACGGCCGAAGGCCCGGGGATAACCTCCACATCTATACCTTCTTCTATGCACTTTTTTATTAGACGGTAGCCGGGGTCGGAAATTGCAGGAGTTCCAGCGTCGGTAACCAAGGCAACGTTTAACCCTTCTTTTAGTATTTCCAAAATTTTGGGAATTTGAATATCTTCCTTCGGTTGGTAGTAGGAAATTAATTTTTTACCCTTTATTTGGTAATGGTTTAAAAGCTTCATAGTTTGGCGGGTATCTTCGCAGGCTATAACTGGAACCGACTTTAAAACCTCCAACGCCCGAAGGGTAATATCTTTAAGGTTTCCAATTGGAGTGGCAACCACATAAAGCTTTCCCATAGTGGGAATAAAGTTTCATTGAAACCTACAAAAGGGTTAACTATCTTCCCAAAAACTGTAATGGCCTCTAAAGAATTTGTCCACCTCCATTTGCATACACAGTTTTCTTTACTTGACGGGGCAATAAAAATAAAAGAGCTACCCGAATACGCACAACAGCTAGGCTACCAAGCCGTTGCTATAACCGACCACGGAAACCTTTTTGGGTCATATAAGTTCTATACAACCCTAAAGGGAGCGGGGTTGAAACCCATTATAGGTATGGAGGCCTACATAACCAAAGGCTCCTTAAAGACAAAAATAGGAAAGGGCTCCGAAGATAATTACACCGACAACCAAAACCACCATATAGTTTTAATAGCCAAAAACGACGTCGGTTTAAAAAACTTAATGAAATTATCCTCCATAGGGTTTTTGGAAGGTTTCCATTACAAACCTAGGATAGATTTGGAAGTTTTAAACCAACATAGGGAAGGTTTAATTTGTTTAACCGCCTGTTTGAAAGGTCTACCTACCTATTACGCCGCCCGCGGGCAAGAGCAGGAGGCCGAGCGTTGGCTTTTGAAACTATTGGATATATTCGGAAAGGAAGACCTTTATGTAGAAATTCAACACCATTGGCATTTAGAGGAACAAGATACCGCAAATAGGATTCTTATAAAACTGGCTCGAAAACACGGTTTAAAACTGGTGGCGACCGCCGACGTGCACTATTTAAGGCCCGAAGACAAAACTGCCCACATGATACTGACGGCCCTCCAAATGAAGAAAACCTATCAGGAACTACTCCAGTCGCCTATAGGTCAAAAACTCCGCTCTATGGAGCTTCATTTCGCCTCGCCCGAAGAGATGTGGCGACGCTTTGAAAACAAATTCGAAGGCTGGGAAGAAGCTCTCTTAAACACCTTGGAGGTGGCCGAAAAGGTAGCGGACAAACTGGAGTATTTCGAAAACAAAGAATACAAAATGCCCGTATACGAAGTTCCCGAAGGAGAAACCCTGGAAACCTATTTCCGCAAGTTGGCAATAGAAGGCCTCAAAAAAAGGATAAAGGAAAGAGGGGTTGCAAAGGACGAAAAGGTTTATTGGGAAAGACTGGAATACGAAATGGATGTAATCTCAAAAATGGGTTTTCCCGGCTACTTCCTTATAGTTCAGGATTTCATAAACTGGGCTAAAAGCCAAGGTATCCCCGTGGGCCCGGGTAGGGGGTGCGTTTTGCCCGATACCAATGTAATGCTCGGAAGCGGAGAGCTAAAACCTATAGAAAAAGTAGAAGTTGGCGACTTTGTGCTTACCCACCGCGGGGCGGTTTTGCCAGTATTAAATAAGTTTGTTTACGATGTTGATGAAAACCTCGTAAAAATTGAGGCGGGCAACGAAGAATTAACCCTAACCCACGACCATAAAGTTTTAGCCCTAAAAACGGAAAAATGTAAGGTTAAATCTGTAAAAGATACAGTTTGCAAACCCACCTGTGGAAGGTATTGCAAAGAAAAACCTTATAAGGAGTATAAACTTACCTGGTTGCCCGCCGATAAACTTAAAAAAGGAGACTTTTTAGTTTTTCCAAGACAACCCTCGGCGAATAAAGAAATTGTTTTTGACCTATTGGAGTTTGTTGAAAAAAGCCCCGCCCTAAGGTGGAATGAAAAATTTATTTACTACGAAAGAGGAACAAATAAACTCCAAACTACAAAAGTTCCCAGATTTATAAAATTTGACCACAAACTGGCTAAAATCCTCGGTTATTTCATTTCCGAGGGTTATACTAAAGTCAACGCCGACGGTGGAGTTGTAGGATTTGGTTTCCATATTGAGGAAGAAGAGTATGCCCAAGAAATCCTAAGCTTATTTGAAGAAGTTTTTAAGGTAAAAGGGAAAATTTACAAGGCCAAAAACCGTAAAGCTTTAACTGTTGAATTTAAAACCAAAATAGTGGCCCAATTCTTAAGAAAGCTGTGCGGTAGTAAAGCGGAAAACAAAAAAATACCGATTCAAATTGTCTTAAAGGGAAAAGATGAATATGTAAAAACCTTAATTGCTTACCTCTTTAGAGGGGATGGCTACGATGGAAAAGGCTTCAAAACCCTTTCAATAAAATACTCTACAGTTTCCAAAACTTTAGCCTATCAATTACGCTTGTTGTTGGCCCGCTTCGGCTTTTGGGCTTCTATAACAGTTAGAAAAAGAAAAAACAAAAATTGGAATCCCGAATATTCGGTTAAGCTTTCGGGGGCACAACTGTTAAAATGGAACGAAACCTTTGAAGGATTTCCTATAAAAATCCCCCAAC
This sequence comes from Aquificota bacterium, assembly GCA_013153315.1. Lineage (GTDB taxonomy): Bacteria > Aquificota > Aquificia > Aquificales > QOAS01 > QOAS01. The sequence goes on along the minus strand of JAADES010000025.1, from coordinate 1,883 downwards.
AAAGGTTTTTTAGAAACGATTCCTTCTTTGTGGATGACAAATTTATCTATGTAAAGGTTAGGAAAGTTGAAAAAGTTCCGTATAAGGGAAAAGTTTACGACATAACCGTTCCCATAGACCATTCCTATACAACTTCGGCGGTGGCCATTCACAACTCGGCCGGCGGTTCGTTGGTAGCTTACGCTTTGGGAATTACCGACATAGACCCGATAAAGCACGATTTGCTTTTCGAGCGATTCCTAAACCCCGACCGTGTATCCATGCCCGATATAGATGTGGACTTCAGTAAAGACCGAAGGGAGGAAGTTATAGAATACGTTCGACAAAAATATGGACGCGATAACGTTTCCCAAATAATTACCTACAACGTTTTGAAATCCAAATCGGTAATAAGGGACGTATGCCGTGCGTTGGGTGTTCCTTTGGATAAAGCCGACAAACTGGCCAAACTTATCCCCCAGGGGGATACCCAAGGTAGTCAACTCTCTTTGGAAGAGATGACCGATTGGACACTCCAAGAGTTAAAAGCCAAATATGGAGAAAGACCCGATATAGAAGATGCCGTTTTAAAGTTCCGAAAAATGATTAATGAAGACCCCACCCTCCAAGAGGTTGTAGAAATAGGTAAAAAACTTGACGGGTTAACCCGACATACAGGATTCCACGCCGCGGGGGTAGTTATAGCACCCCAACCCTTAAAGGATTTGGTTCCCCTATATGCGAGAAAGGAAAAAGATAAGGAAACCAAAAAGGAGAAATTCATTGTAGCAACCCAATACGACATGGGGGTTCTGGAAGAAATCGGGCTCCTCAAAATGGACTTTCTCGGATTAAAAACCCTAACAGAGTTAGACCGAATGAAAAAAATGGTAAAACAGCTATACGGTAAAGATATAGACTTTGCGAAATTGGATTACGAAGACCCCAAAGTTTACGAGCTTTTAAAAAGCGGAAGAACCACGGGAGTGTTTCAGTTAGAAAGCCGCGGAATGCAAAATCTTCTAAAAAAACTAAAACCCGACCGCTTTGACGACATTATAGCGGTTTTGGCCCTATACCGCCCCGGCCCCTTGAAATCGGGGTTGGTCGAAAGTTTTGTTCGTAGAAAGCACGGTAAAGAACCTATTACTTACGATTTCCCTGAGTTGGAACCTATATTGAAGGAAACTTATGGACTTTGTCTTACCGGTGATACTGAAATCACATTAGCTGACGGTAGAACTCTAACTTTGGAAGAAATTGTGAAAAATAACCTCGTTGGGTTAGAAGTTCTATCCCTAGACGAGGAAACTTATAAGCTTAAGCCATCTAAAGTAACAAGAGTATTCGATAACGGTATGAAAGAGGTTTACGAGATAGTTTTAACTAACGGCTTACGCATAAAGGCTACCTCCGACCATAAATTTTTAACACCCGACGGTTGGAAAGAATTAAAAGATTTAAAACCCAAGGAAGATTTATTGGCCGTTCCAAAAAAAATTCCTACGGCTGGAAAACAGTTCAATATACATAAACTACTTGTTTTGGCATACCTTTTAGCTGATGGGTATATTTCTGGTAAAAGTGGGGTAGCCTTTGTAAATAAAGACCCTATACTTTTAAACTCCTTTAAATCTAACACTCTAAAAGGTTTTACCAATGTAAAATTTTTAGAATACGTAAGGACCAGAGATGTCACAAATATTTTTGTTGTTAGTAATGTTAGGACTAGATATAAATCTAATCCCTTATTAAATTGGTTGGAAGAGTTAGGATTACGCCATAGAAAAAGTGCCGAAAAATTTATTCCTGAGTTTGTATTTGACTTAAAACCAAGCTTAATAAGTAAATTTTTAGCAGCTTATTGGGATTGTGATGGATATACAGGGAAAGATACAGCCCAT
>JAADES010000057.1 GCA_013153315.1 Aquificota bacterium | reverse complement strand
TGGAAAAATCTTCTGTTACATCTACGTTATCTAAAAGGCTACCTTTTAAGTTCCATCCTGGTTGAATATCTATGTTTTGAACTTCTGCAAAAGAGGCCGTTGAAATTCCACTTAATGCTAATAAAGCTAGTGTTGGGGCTTTTTTCATTTGAAACCTCCTTTTTATTAAATTTTATCGGCAAGTAATTAATTTTTTTTAGCTAAAATGAATAGCTAATGGATAAAACCTATAAACAGGTTATAATATCTGTACTACTTCTCCTTGCAGGCTTTTCTTTCGAATCGGTTGCTAATAGTAATGGTAGCAATGTCACTCCTCCGCAGCCTGTTTTGAATATTCCTCCACCTAAAAATTTGAAAGAAGCCCTTGAAAGAATTCACGATTATTTAATATTTAGAGAAATTGTTCCGCCAATTATAGATAAAGAAAAATTGAAAAGGAGTTTTTTTGGAAATTATACTGACTACATAGAAAAACACATTTTGCAACCGAAAAAAGAATCCAGGCAACCCATCGAAACCTATAGTAATGGAAATAAAGAAAAACAAGAATATTTTCCTTCTAAAAAGTTTTCTGAAAATCAAGTGAAAGAATCCAATTTCTCTCCTTCGAACGAAGCACAAATTTTTTCTCAAAAAGCAGAAAAGGACAATATACCAGTTTCACACGAAGCATATACAGATAAAAAAAATCTAAAAAATAAAACCTCCCAAGAAAATTCTAGTCCAAATAACTTCACTTCGTTAACCAGTTATATACTACTATTTTTAGTAGGTGTTACAATTATAATATTCATTATGAGATTTATTTAAATAATTCAGAAAATCTTCAAGTGGAAGTTTAAACAAATATAAAAAATTTGTTTAATACAATATAAGAGGATACTAAATGAGGGTATTAAAAAAAGTATTACTGGGAAAGGTAAAAGTTTCCGATATCCATCTGGTGGCAAGTGCAAGTTTACTAATCCTTGTTTTGGAACAGTTATTTATAGTTTTTAACCAAAAATTTAGGTTAGGAATGGTAAGTAATTTGGACCTTTTTTTGCTTGTTGTTTTTGCCCTTTTATTGATATACCAAATATACGGTTATTTTAGATACTATCGATTTTATCAATACCCTTTAAAGGACCTCTATCTTTTAGAAGGCCCTTTCCCGGTAGCTTTGGCAATTACTATATTAGTCCTTTCTTTGTTAGTGTTAATAAAAAACAGCGAAAGGTTTTGGATAGTTTGGCACAGTTTTTAGAAAAAAAGATAGAAGTAGAGAAGTCACTGGGTAGGAATATTGGGAAACTGGTTGATTGTCATACGGTAGATTATCCAACGGTAGTGGTGATAATTGGGGGGAAGTTTTAGCACCACCTGATGTTCTTCTCCATCTGCATCTTTTAATGTGTCAACTATTAAGGTTGTGCTGTTGGTTAATCCATCGGGACGGTCTTTGTCGTAATCATATTTAGGGTCGGCCGAATAGCTGCCTTGAACCAGAAGGTATATTTTCATAAGTTTTAACTCGTTGTGCAAATCAAAATTGTTGTTAACTAAGTTATCATCGGGTATTTCATTTATATAGGTATCAACTTTTCCGTCTCCGTCGGTATCCAATCCAAACCAAATATCCCAATCGGCTACACAATTTAGAACAGGCGTATAACTCTTATATCCCGAAGTGTATCTTAGTGTTCTATAAAGGACCTTAGTTCCTTCTACACATTGTTTAGGTAAAGTTGAAGGGGTATATAAATACCAGGCTATGGATGTGCACTCTTGGTTGGTGCAACACCAAGGGTTATCTACGTCTTTGCAGGCCGTTTCGTTATCCAAAGGGAAACCGGTTAAAAACTGGTCTATAGATAGGTCTTCTCCATTACACTTTGCGGTTGTTATATAGTCGCGGTTAGGGTCTTCCCATACACACTCGGTGTTATCCAAAATGGTTTGAAGGGTAGTCCTAACAGAGGGGTTATCCCAGCTACCTACATCGGGAAAGTCGGCGTAAATAATGCTGGTGCCATTCCACACAGCAAACCCAACACTATCCTCGGGGTCGGAAGGGGAATATAGGTCAAATACATTGGAGGTCTCCCTTAAAAGGAGCAATTTGTTATCGGCGGCATGGAGCTCCGTAGCAACCGAACAGGCAGGATTATCCGATAAAAGCGTTCCATTACAATAACTTAGAACAATTTTTTCGTTGTTGGAAATACCGTAGCCAGCGTGAATTATATCAAAATGTAAAACATCCAAATTTATAGATGCTCTAATGGAAGAAGTTGTTTCTCCTCCGACTTGACCAACAACTTTTAACCCTTTTATTAGAAGCCAAGTAATGATGGAGCCTATTATCAAAAATAAAAAGGTCGCAACAAGAATTTCCACCAATGTATAAGCTTTTTTTGACTTTATAAACCCTATAGGCATGGTAAAAATTTTATGGCTAGCAAAATATTGTGGTTGTATGAAACTTTTAAAACCACTCTATATTTATTCCTTGCTGTTTTAATAACTCCGCCGCTAAACCGTTTTCACCGCAGGAAGGACTTTTGCTTTTTAAATAAGCCTTTTTAACTTTATATTTCCGCGCTTTGGAAAGAGCCTTTAAAGCCCCTATTTGGAAAAATTTTGTTACATCTCTTTGGGTAAAGTTTGTGATTACTCTATTTTCAATTCGGGTGGCCGGTTCTCGAGGGGTTGGAAGACCTCCTTCAACCTCGGGACAGATTGGAATAACCTTTTTATTTTCTAATTTTTCCAGAAGTTCTCTATTTAATTTGTTTTTTCCATCGTAACGGCAATTTACTCCCAGCAAACAGGCACTTACAAGGACAGGCTCTTTATCTTTTCCCATCGGAAGGAATAAAAATTTAAGAAACCGAAGGTAGGAGGAAAAGAAAAGACCTTTCAAAGTGGTTAAATGAAAAAAATCCAAGCGAAGTTTATCTATTTTTAAGAAAACGCTTGTATTGGTTTATTCCTCTGAATACCGCAACCTCGGAAAGGTAATCTTCAATTCTTAATAGTTCGTTGTATTTTGCCGTTCTTTCTCCGCGGGCGGGGGCTCCGGTTTTTATTTGTCCGCTGTTGGTTGCAACCGCCAAGTGGGATATAAAGGTGTCTTCGGTTTCTCCCGAACGGTGGGAAATTATGTAGGTATAGCCGTTTTCTTGGGCCAAGCGAATGGTGTCCAAAGTTTCGGTAACCGTTCCAATTTGGTTGAGCTTTATCAAAATCGAGTTTGCTATTCCTTCCTCTATACCCCTTTCCAAAATTTGGGGGTTGGTGGTAAATAGGTCGTCGCCGACTAACTGAACTTTATCGCCCAATCTTTGGGTTATCAGTTTCCAACCTTCCCAATCGTTCTCGGCCATGGGGTCTTCTATGGAGACTATGGGATAGGCTTTTATAAGCTCCTCGTAGTAGGAAACCAATTCTTCGGCGGTTAACTCTTTACCTTCGATTTTGTATTTTCCGTTTTCGTAGAATTCGCTGGAAGCCGCATCCAGAGCTAGCAAAACATCTTCGCCCGCCTTATAACCCGCTTTTTCTATAGCCTCCATTATTAGGTCTAAAGCTTCTCTATTGCTCCTTAAGGAGGGGGCGAATCCTCCTTCGTCCCCAACGTTGGTTGAAAAGCCTTTTTCTTTCAAGACCTTTTTGAGGGTGTGGTAAATTTCTACCCCGCAACGGAGGGTTTCATTAAATTCGTCCCCAAAGACGGGGATTATCATGAATTCTTGCAAGTCTAGGTTGTTATCGGCGTGAACTCCTCCGTTGATAATGTTCATAAGGGGGGCGGGTAATACGCGGGCCTGTTCTCCACCCAAATATTTAAACAGGGGAATTCCCAATTCGTTGGCGGCCGCCCGAGCAAAAGCCATAGATACGGCCAATATAGCGTTTGCTCCCAACTTTGATTTGTTGGGAGTTCCGTCGAGCTCTATTAATAGCTCGTCCAACTCCGCTTGGTTTTCTATTTCCAAACCGATTAGCTCTTTGGCGATTACTGAATTTACATTGTCGACGGCTTTAAGGACGCTTTTTCCGAGGAAATACTGCTTGTTCCCGTCGCGGAGTTCCAAGGCCTCATTTTCACCTGTAGAAGCTCCCGAAGGGACTATACCCCTTCCTATAACGCCACTATCGAGAAGTATTTCCGCCTCAACGGTGGGATTGCCGCGGCTATCGAGAACCTGCCTTGCTCTAACGTCAACTATTCTGGGCATATCGCAAATATTGTATTGGGCTCTATCTGTTGTTCTTCCGTAGAAAGATAGAATCTAAAAGCTTAAATGAAAGACCCTATTAAGTTCGGTCAATTTCTTTTCCTCCAAAGGGATTTTAAAATTTCCTCCGACAACGTAAAGTTTTTTGAATTTGTAAAGCTCCCTAAAAGGGGTGTGGCGGTGGAGCTGGGGGCTGGTTTCGGGTTGGGAACGGTAATGTTGGCCCACCGCTACCCCCAAACTACCATTTACGCGGTGGAATATCAAAAAAGCCTTTACGAGCTTCTTTTAAAAAATCTGGAACTTAATAAGGTTTCCAATGTTAAACCTGTTTTTTGCGACCTTAGGGAGATAAAAAAATGTTTGCCTTCCCAAATTGCGGATGTTGTTTACTGCAACCCGCCCTTTTGGAGGAAAGAGTTTTTAAATCCTTCAACCAAAAAAGGGAAAGAATACATTTATGCCAACTTTGAGGTGGATACCACCTACCGCGACTTTGTGGAGGCAGCTCTTTGGCTTTTAAAATCCTACAAACGGTTTTTTTTAATGATGGACACCCCTCGGTTTTTGGAAATTGTTGACTTTTTAAGGAGTAAAAAACTTTACCCCAAGAGGGTTAAATTTGTATTTCCGGCTAAAGGTAAAAAGTCCAATGTCTTTTTTGTGGAAAGTTTTTTAGGTAAACCTACTAAGGAGTTGGAGGTATTGCCGCCCGATTGAGAAATTTAGTATTAGCCTATCCGGTTAACCTTTTAAGCAAATCCTCAACGGTGATTTTTTTATAAGCTTCCTTTCTATGCCAAATACCCACTATAAACACCGTATTTTCGTCCAATATAAAAACCACCCTGTAGGAACCTACTTTGAGTTTCCACAAGTCTTTTAAGGTTCCTTTCAATCTTTCTCCAAATATTTCCGGTGCCTTGGTTAATTTCTCCTCAATAGCTTTTTTTATTCGCTCTTTTGTTTCCTTATCGAGTTTCTTAATATCTTCCTTAACCTTGGGATGGTATTTAATCCCAAATTTCCTCATGACTTAGAGCATCCTTTTTAGAAAAGCTTTTGAGCCTTTCTTCGGCCAATTTGGAAAGACCAACATCCTCAACAAGGTTTAATCCCAACTCTAAAAACCTTCTGGCGGTTTGGGATAAACTTTCCTTTCTTTCTTTAGCAATATTTTCCAAAACCTGTTGAAGTTCCTCACTAATAGTAATGCTAATTCTCGGATTTTTAGCAGGCATAATTTTACAATTGTAGCACTTTTACTGCAGGTTACAATATGAATTTAAAAACGCTATCCTACAACCTCATGGACAACCTAAAGGTAGGGTTTATCGGCTTTGGAAATATGGGACGGGCCATAGCCTCGGGACTTTTAAGGAAAAAACTCCTTTCGAAGGAAGATATATTGGTTTCCGTTAAAAGTTCCCAACATAAGGAAAAACTCCAAAAGGAAGGTTTTAATGTTCTTTCCCCTCAAGAGGTTGTAGATAAATCTTCGGTTGTATTTTTGGCAGTAAAGCCTTTCGCGGTTAAAGAGGTTTTAAACCTAATTAAGGATAAATTTAATTCGGAAAAACTCCTTATAACGGTAGTTGCCGGACTCCCTATATCCCTTTACGAAAAGATTTTGGGAGAGGAAAAAAAAATAGTTCGAACAATGCCAAATGTTAATGTAGCGGTGGGTAGAGGCTTGTGGGGGGTAAGCTATAACGCCAATATAGGGGAAGAAGACAAAACCTTAGTAAAAAAACTTTTAGAGGCTACGGGAAAGGTTTTTGAAATAGATGAAAGCCTTATGGACGCATTCACCGCCTTAGCTGGAAGCGGCCCGGCCTTTGTTGCGGAAATTATCGATGCTTTCGCTTTGGCGGGGGTTAAATTAGGTTTTTCCCGAAAACAAGCTTTGGAAATAGCCATGGAAACTTTTAGAGGAACTATAACCTACCTGCAGAAAAAAAATATTCATCCTCTCCAATTTAGGGATACTATAACTTCCCCCGCGGGAACAACTATTTACGGAATTTCCAAGTTAAATAGTCTCGGAATAAAAGGAGGCCTTATAGAGGTAATAGAGGAAGCTTATAAACGCTCCAAGGAATTGGGAAAATAAAAAATTCCTTCTATTGTTTTCCTTTCAGCAAATTTAATACTCGTTTGTAAACAATCCCTATAGCGTCCTGATAGGGGATATAAACAAAAGCCATTTCCCTCTTTTGGGTATCTACATTTACCACCTTGGCAAGGATTTTATAAATTTCCTCCTTTTGGCGGTCAAAGAATTGAAAATATAAGTTTCTAATACTCCCGCTTTTAGTGTAGTTGTTTAAGTCTATAGGTTTTAGAATTTTCACTCGGCACCCGCCCAAGGATATATCCAACAATTTGGCTTCCAAAGCATCGACCCATACCTTAACGGGAATATCTTTGTTAACGGGAATCCTCGGGTATTTTCTAAGTTCTATTTTGCTGTCCAAGATAAAAAAAATAACCTTATTCTCGGGAAGGAACTTTATAGGCTTTGCGAGAAAATTGAAATTAACCCCATCGAGGGAAAAATAAAGTTGGTATAGCTTGTTAGGGTCGACCTTTGTATTTTCCAACAGTTGGACTTTTACCTTATTAACGTCCACCGAAAGGGGTATGTAATAAAAGTTATTAACGGGATTGTCGGCCTCATAACCGATAAAAAAGTTCATAGCCTAAGAATGATAGAACACCTCTGCACGCAATTGACCTTTGAAAGGGGAAAATAAATCCAAATGTTCCCCAACAAGGTTTTGTTTATTACAGGAACCAACACCGAAGTAGGTAAAACTGTAGTTTCCTATCTGTTGGCAAAGTTTTTAAAAAAGCAGGGTATAAAGGTAGGTTATTGGAAGCCCGTTGAAACCGGGGTTGAAAAATACCCCGCCGACGGAAAACTTTTATCTTCCCTATTGGGGCAACCTTTGGAAGAAACGGTTACCTACACCTACAAACTTCCTTTGGCTCCCTATGTAGCCGCCCAATATGAGGGAAAAGAAATAGACCTAACTCTTTTAAGGGAAAAATTTAACGAACACCTCAATAAGTATGAGTTTCTAATAATCGAAGGGGCGGGAGGTTTGGCAGTTCCCATTTTAAGGAATTACACCTACGGAAATCTCGCCAAGGAATGGAATCTACCCACCCTAATAGTGGGAAGGGCAAGATTGGGAACCATAAATGACTGCTTTTTAACCGCCTATTATGGGAAATCCTTAGGAATAAACCTTGTGGGGTTTGTTCTAAACGGATTTACCGGGAAAGACCTCTCCGAAAAAGATAACCCGCGGGTGGTGGAAGATATGACCCAACTCCCCGTTTTGGTAAAAATACCCCAAAGTTCCCAACCTTTGGATTTGGAAGTAGATTTTTCACCCCTTTTAGGGAAGGTTTAATATAAATAGACCCCGATGGTAAACCAATATAAACCTAAAAACGATAATGTTTTTTTAACCCTCCTCCATTGGCCGGTGTTGGGTAAAGATAAGAAAACCCCCATAATAACCTCCTTCACCCCCTTGGATTTACACGATATAGCCCGACCGGCAAGGACTTACGAAATAAATACCTACTACATAGTCCAACCCTTGGAAGCCCAACAGGAAATTATCCAAAGGCAAATTAAATATTGGTTAGGAGAGGGAGGTGAAGACAACCCCACCCGCCGTGATGCCGTTTCCTTGGTTAAAGTTGTTTACACCCTCGATGAGGTTATCGAAGATATAATAAACCGCCGCGGGAAGGAACCTATTTTGGTAGGAACCTCGGCAAGGAAATACCCCAATACCATAACTTACAGGGAGCTTTCGGAAAAAATACACCAAGAAAGGGACAAAGATTTTCTAATAATCCTCGGAACGGGACACGGTATAGTTCCCGACCTAATGGAGACTTTCGATTACATACTGGAACCAATTATGGGGGCGGGAGATTGGAATCACCTATCGGTTAGAAACGCGGCCGCCATTATTTTAGACCGTTTACTTAGCCCCAACCGTTGCAAATAAAAAGAAAAAAATCAAAATCACAAATTATTAACCCACCAAATATTTAGTGTCGGCGTCGGGTTTTCTCTTAGGTTCTTTCAAAATCATATCGCGGTAGGATTTGCCCGCAGGCACCATAGGAAAGACGTTCTCTTCCTTATCTACCCAAAAATCTATAACTACGGGGCGGTCATCAATTTGGCGGGCTTTTTCTATTACCTTGGGAACTTCGTCGGGGGTTGTGGCCCTAAGAGCAACACCGCCCATAGCTTCGACCAACTTCACAAAGTCGGGCTGAACGCCAAAACAGGTTTCCGAATAGCGGCGGTCATAGAAAAGCTCCTGCCATTGGCGAACCATTCCCAAAAAGCCGTTGTTTATTAGAGCCACCTTTATAGGAACCTTATATTGGACGGCGGTAACTATTTCCTGCATTGTCATCTGGAAGGAACCGTCTCCGTCGATAACCCAAACTTCTCGGTCGGGGCGGCCTATCTTGGCACCTATACCGGCGGGCAGACCGAAGCCCATTGTTCCCAAACCGCCCGAATTAATAAACTGCCTCGGGAACTTATATTTGTAGAACATGGCCGCCCACATCTGGTGTTGTCCCACACCGGGAACGATAATAGCTTCCCCTTTGGTGGCTTTATATATTTCTTCAATCACATACTGGGGTTTTATTACTTCGTCGCTCCAATCGTAGGTTAATGGATACCTTTTCTTCCAATATTCGATTTGTTCTAACCACTTTTTCCTTTGTTGGGGATATAGAACCTTTACCTTCCTGCGTTTTAACTCTTCCAACAACTTCCGCAGGATTATTTTGGCATCGCCGACAACGGGAACATCGACATTTATGGTCTTAGAAATAGAGGCGGGGTCTATATCGATATGAATTATTTTAGCCTCGGGGGCAAATTCATCTATTTTTCCGGTAACCCTGTCGTCGAAGCGGGCACCCACGGCTATTAACAAATCGGAATGGTAAACTGCCATATTGGCGTAATAGGTGCCGTGCATTCCCAACATCTGGAGAGAGAGCGGATGGGTTTCGGGGAAGGCTCCCTTTCCTTGGGTTGTGGTGGTAACCGGAATTTGCAACATTTCTGCCAGCTCTATTAGTTCCTCTTGGGCGTCGGCGTAAACCGCACCGCCTCCAACATAGAGAACGGGCCTTTGGGCGGCAACAATTAAGTCAACAGCCTTTTTAATTTGTTGGATGTTTCCTTCGTAGTGGGGTTTATAACCGGGGAGCGATTCAACAACCTCCTTATCGGAAGGTATATCGACGGTGGAACGCTTTTGGGTTATGTCTTTAGGTATATCGACCAACACGGGCCCGGGTCTGCCGGTTTTTGCTATATAGAAAGCCTGCCTAAGCCTTAAAGGTAACTCTTCGATATCCTTAACTAAAAAATTATGCTTTGTTATAGGGCGGGTTATTCCTACTATATCGACCTCCTGAAAGGCATCGTTTCCTATTAGGCCGGTGGGAACCTGACCTGTTATAAATACCACCGGACGGGAATCCATATAGGCGTCGGCTATGGCTGTAACCAAGTTTGTAGCTCCCGGCCCCGAAGTTGCAAAGGCCACCCCCACCTTTCCCGAGGCGGCCGCATAACCTTCGGCCATATGGCCGGCTCCCTGTTCGTGACGGGCCAGAATGTGGACTATATCACTGTTAAAGAGGGCGTCGTAAACTTCCATTATTGCCCCGCCGGGAACACCAAAAATTAAATCCACCCCTTCGGTTTGGAGAACTTCTATAACAATGTCGGCTCCCCTTCTTTCTTTAGCCATTTAAAATTTCCTCCACTTTTGGGAAATAAAGATTTCTTTAAAAGTTAGAAAAGAGAGTATAGCATTCGAAAATAAGCCTATCTAATAAGCTAAACAGCCTAAGTTAATTAACTAAAAATTTTTAGAATTGGTGAGTTTAAAATGGGGACAAAAATCTTAGGTGTAGGTGCTTATCTTCCTTCCAAAGTCCTAACAAACTACGACCTGGAAAAAATGGTCGAGACCTCCGACGAGTGGATTACCGAAAGAACGGGTATAAAGGAAAGAAGAATAGCGGAAAATGAAACGGTTGTAGAAATGGCTCTAAAAGCCGCTGAGAAGGCCATAGAACAAGCCCAAATAGATAAAGAAGAGATTGAGCTAATAATTTTGGCGACCCTATCGCCCCAGCTCGGTTTTCCCGCAACGGCCTGTTTGGTTCAAGAGGCCCTTGGTTTGGAAAATAACGCTATGGCCTTTGATATATCTGCAGCCTGCAGTGGGTTTCTTTACGGCCTCGATATAGCCGACGCTTATTTAAAAAGCCAAAAGAAAAAAACCGCCCTTGTAATAGGGGCGGAAAAGTTATCTTCCATAATAGATTGGAGCGACCGCAGCACCTGCGTTCTCTTCGGCGACGGTGCGGGGGCCGCGGTTGTTCGTTATGAGCCCGAAGACCCCAGCGATGTGCTTTCGTCCAAACTCTACACCAAAGGGAAGGAATGGAAAATCCTCTATAGGGATTTATGTGGATACCTAAAAATGGAAGGTAGAAAGGTTTTTAAAGAGGCTGTAAACGGTATGACAAAATCCTCCCTCGAGGCGATTAAAGAGGCCGGTTTAACCCCCGAGGATATAGACCTTGTAATCCCCCACCAGGCAAATTTCCGAATAATAAAAGCCTTAGCGGAAAAATTGAATATTCCCCTCGAAAAGGTCTATGTAAATGTCAACCGCTACGGGAATACTTCCGCCGCCTCTATACCTATAGCGATGTATGAAGCTATAGAGGAAGGTAAACTCCAAAGGGGTATGAATGTATTGTTGACAGCTATGGGAGGGGGATTAACTTGGGGCTCGATGGTGTTGAGATTTTAATTTCCCCCTTTGGATTTTCCATATTTTTCAAAATCTTCCGGTTTAAGGTTTTCTAACCAAGCTTTTAAATCTTGGTCAATTTCTGCAGATTCTTCCTCCTTTTGGTCTTGGGATTGTATTTTTTCCTCGGGAGGGTTTTCTTTATTTTCTTTTTCTTCCAAAAGTTGGGCAATAGTTTCATCAAGGTTAACCTTGGATGTATCCATTACATGTTTTGCCACAAAAATAGGGGCGTTAGTTCTAAGGGCTATATTTATGGCATCGGAAGGGCGGCTGTCCACCTCCACAATGTTGCCCAAAGCGTCTTTTAGAAAGAGCGATGCAAAAAATGTTCCGTCTTTTATATCCCTAATTTCCACCCTTTCGACGGTAGCCCCCAAAGAGCGGAGCATATTTTTAATCAGCTCGTAGGTTAACGGACGGGAGAAATCTATATCGTTGAGAACCATCATTATGCCGCTGGCCTCGTTGTGGCCTATCCATATGGGCAAAAGCTCCTTAGGGTTTTCTTTATTTCTTAATACCACTATGGGAGATTGATTAAAGGGGTCTAAAGCGATGCCCCAAACTTCCACCTCGTAATGCTTTCTTTCTTCCATCTACTCACAAATTAGGGTTTTATTAAGTCTTGATGCTATGACCTTTTTTTGAGGAAAAATTTTTTATTTTTCACCCGAGTGGGAAATAATTTCTCAAATTTGCTATGGGTTTCTCTCTGGGAATAGTAGGATTACCCAACGTAGGAAAATCTACCTTGTTTAACGCTTTGACCGAAAGCTCTAAGGCCGAAGCCGCCAACTATCCTTTTTGCACCATTGAGCCCAATATCGGAAAGGTGCCCGTTCCCGACCCGAGACTTTACAAGATAGCCGAAATAGAGAAATCCCAAAAGATAACACCCACCTACTTGGAATTTCGCGATATAGCCGGTTTGGTAAGAGGAGCCTCCAAAGGCGAAGGTTTGGGAAACCAATTTTTGGCCCATATAAGGGAAGTTGACGCCATAGGTATGGTTGTCCGTTGCTTCGACGATGAGAATGTTGTCCACGTGGAGGGTAGCGTTAACCCCGTTAGGGACATAGAAATTATCGATTTGGAGCTTATAGCCAAAGATTTGGAAAGCGTAGAAAAACGGCTGGAAAAGGTTCAGAAGCTGGCAAAAATAGGAAAAAAAGAGGCCAAAGAGGAGTTGGAAAAGCTTTTAAAAATTAAGGAAATTCTGGAAAAATTGGAACCCTTACGCCGCTACAAAAGTTCCCTGCCCGAGGAAATTTGGAATTACGCCTCAAAGGAGCTGTTCCTTCTAACTACCAAGCCCGTTATGTATATAGCCAACGTTAGCGAAGAAGACCTAATGGAAAACGGTGGAGAAAACGAGTATGTAAAACAGGTTAAAGAATATGCCAAAAAGGAAAACGCACCGGTGGTAGTAGTCTCGGCAAAATTGGAAGCAGAACTGGCCCAACTACCAAAAGAAGAGCGTCAAGAGCTTCTTAAAGAATACGGCTTAGACGAACCGGGGCTAAACAAAGTAATCCGCGAAGGCTACCGCCTATTGGATTTAATAACCTTCTTCACAGCCGGAGAAAAGGAAGCCCGAGCGTGGACTATTAAAAAGGGAACCAAAGCCCCTCAAGCTGCGGGAAAAATTCATTCCGACTTTGAGAGGGGTTTTATCGCCGCCGAAGTGGTTTCCTACGACGATTTCGTAAAATACGGCGGTTGGGTCGGAGCTCGGGAGGCCGGCGTTGCCCGTTTGGAAGGTAAAGATTACGTTATGCAAGACGGCGATGTCGTTATTTTCCGCTTTAATGTATAGCTTTTTTTTCTCTTTTATAAAACCTTAAAAAGGAAAAAACAATAAACCTTAAAAAGTTAAGAATTTTTGTCTTTCCTCAAAAGGGGATTTTTTCCTTCCAAAATCCTTAAGGGGGCACGGGATACAGCCAAAGCTTTGGGGGGAACGTCTTTGTTTACCACACTACCGCCGGCTATGAAACTCCAATCTCCCAACTGCCGTGGGGCTATTATCAGCGAATTGCTACCTATAAATACATTGTTCCCTACTGAGGTTTGATATTTGTTTACCCCGTCGTAGTTGGCAAAAACTGTTCCCGCCCCTATGTTGGTGTTATCTCCGATTTGGGCATCCCCTATGTAGGAAAGATGTTTGGCTTTTGTTTTCCTTCCGATGGTCGATTTTTTTACCTCGACAAAGTTTCCTATTTCACATTCCTCCTTAAGGTGGCTTTGGTTCCTAATCCTCGCAAAGGGGCCTATTACACAACCTTCCTCTATTTGGCTATCGCTAATATAGCTGTAGGGGAGTATTTCAACGTTGTTTTCCACCGTGGTGTTTTCCAAGATAGAACCAACCCCTATAAGACAATTTTCTCCAACGCTGGTTTTACCTTTTAAAACGGCGTGGGGTTCTATTTCGGTATCTCTTCCTACCTGAATGTCCCATTCGATATATACCGTTTCAGGTAATCTTACAGTAACCCCCTCCCTTTGGAGGTTTTCTATTTTCCTTTCCAAAAGGAGTTTCTCAGCTTCTGCCAACTGTCTGCGGTCGTTTACACCCAAAAGTTCCCAATAGGGGGTTTGGTAGGTATCCACTTTGTAGCCTTTGGAATGGAGTATTTTGACGACATCGGTTAAGTAAACTTCTCCGCTTACGGGGGAAGGTTTCAACTCTTTTAAAGCTTCCAATAGAGGTTGAACTCTAAATATGTAAAACCCTCCGTTGACCTCTTTTATTTTTCTTTGAGCTTCGGAGGCATCTTTTTCCTCTACTATTTCCACCACATGGCCCTTTTCGTCCCTAACAATCCTGCCGTAGCCTGTAGGGTCTTCCAAGATTGTGGTAAAAATTACTCCGTCCAAAGAGTGTTCTATTAATTTTTTTAGACCCTCTTTTAGGGTTTCCCCTTTTATTAAGGGACTATCTCCGTTGAGAATTACCACCACCTTATCAGGGTGTTCCTTAAGCAAAGGTAAAGCTTGCCTAACGGCGTCCCCCGTTCCCCCCTTGGGGTTGACTTGTTCAAAAAACACCACCTTTTGGTCGGCTTGGGGAAAACCTTTTACGGTGGATATAACTTCCTCCTTTTTATGGCCAACTATAAAAGCAACCTTAATAGGGTCTAAAGAAAGTAAAGCCTCGTAGGGAAAATAAACCATAGGTTTCCCTAAAAGGGTATGTATAACTTTCGGTTTTTCACTTTTAAAACGGCTTCCCTTTCCGGCCGCCAATATAACCCCTAAAACCTGCATAGTTCCGAATTTTAGGAAAAGCTAAGAAGCCTTAAAGAGAGCTTCTAAAGAAACCCCGAGAAAGAAAAAAGAAAATAAAAAAACCTAATCTTGGTCCCAATTCCTACCTCTTGAAAATCCCCTACCTCTACCAAAACCTCTACCGAAGCCCCTTCCTCTACCGAGGCCTAAACCCCGGCCGCGGCAACCGCCTCGCCAGCCAAAGGTTGTTTCCTCTCTATTTACATATTCTTGCTCTCTTGCTTCTTGTTCTATAAACCTTGGGCCGCCCCATCTCCATCCGAAACCCCTTCCTCGGTCTACCCTAACTATGTTGGAACTACCGCAGTTGGGACACTTTAAAGTCCAACGGGGGCGACCATATTCAACCTCAAACTCTGTTTGGCAATCTAAACATTTAAACCTCCTTTTGGCAAACATAGTTAGCACCTCCTAAATATTCGTGTGAAATTGAAATTTAATCTCCTTAAGGAGGAAGTCAACATTTAGAAAACCTCAATAGGGAGCATAAATTTGGTAAACCTTTCAAGTTAGTATTTATTAACTTTGATGGGTTTAAAAAGGTTCCTTATAAACTTTTTTTTGGAAGGAAGAGAAATAAATCTCAAAGAGTATATAAAAAGCATTTACCAAGAGTTGTTATCCTCCCCCTCAATGAAAATTGATTTTGCATCCATTTTGTTTTTCCTAGGGAGGTGGTTACCTTTTTCTATAGCTATAGGAATAACCACCGGGGTAATTGCTTCGGTTATGGACCTCTTTGTGGTCAATATAAACAAGTTCCTATCCCAAGAGGTTGTTTATTTTTTTGTATACCCTCTGTTGGTTGCTTTTATTGTTGGCAAAGTTATTCAAAAATATCCCGAAGTTGAAGGGCCGGGAATAGGTTTTGCGGTGCTTCATTTAAAAACAAAAAAATACATCCCTTTTAAGGTAATTTTTTACAAACTCGTAGTTTCGGTTTTAACGTTATCGGGAGGGTTTATAGCCGGTAGAGAAGGGCCTTCCTTTTTCCTAGGGGTGGCTATAGGAGAATGGACGGGAAAAATCTACGGTTTTGGTAAAAAATACAAAAATCTTTTGGGTTTGATAGGTGGAGGGGCCTTTACCGGTGCATTACTAAAAGCCCCCTTGGGAAGCTCTATATTCGCTATGGAACTGGAAAACATGTATGATTTCGACTACAGGCCCTTTATACCTATGATTATTGCCGCCATAGTGAGCTATTTGACCTTCTCTTTTTTCCGCGGAAACCACCATTTCATAGAGCTCCACTCCAAACCGATTTGGAATTTGGACACCATTCCCTACATAGTAATAATGGGGTTGGTAATATCGGCAGTCATATATGTCTACACTCTAATTTTTCATTTCTTTCAAAAGTTTTCCAAGATATTCCCGCCCGCAAAAAGGCCTATAGCGGGAACTTTGGCGGCTATACCTATATTGCTTTTTCTTTATCTCTATATCCACAGCACCGAAATCTTGTCGGCACCCGCAAATATGAAAATACTTTCCGACCTTGCCAATAACAGTTTTCCTATAGACTTCGATGTTTTGATTATTTTGGGAACAATTTTTGTTACCAGCCTAACCCTAGCCTTCGGAATTTCAGGAGGTTTAATCCTTCCTGTGTTAATAATCGGCTCGGCGGTAGGAAATATTTTCGGACACTTTTTCCCCAAAGAGTTAATAACCTTTACCTTGGCCGGAATGGCTTCGGCATTGGCGGCAGCCGCAAAAACCCCCTTGGCAGCCATTGTCATGATTACCGAAATGAGTCACGATGATGTGGTTATCCCAATGACTGCGGCGGTAATAACCAGCTACTTAACAAGCTTCGGTTATAGCACCTATTTAGGTCAAAAAAATATTTTCAGAGGAAATTTAAGAACTTTTTCGGTCAATTATAAAAAATCTGATGTTTCTAACTAAGGACGAGCTTCTTCACTTTTTATTAATTCCTTTGATTATCGGGTTACTGGGAGGATTTTCCGCCCTCCTTTTTAGGGACTTTATAGATTTTTTCCATTTTCTGTTTCAAAAAATAAATTTCCTTCACGGAGATATTTTTTATTTAATTTCCACTCCGATTATTTTTGTTTTATCCAATCTCTTGGTTCTAAAGTTCTTATTGCATTCGGAAGGGGTTTCTCTTGACAATATAGCCAAAAAAATAGCTTTACTGCACGGTCATTTTTCTCCCGTAAAGGGTTCTTTGGTTTTATTTTTAACCTCGCTAAATATAGGTTTCGGCCTACCGGTGGGAAGGGAGGCTCCTATAGCAAAGTTGGGTGGTCTTTTAGGGGAGCTCTTTTTAAAGCTTATTAAAGTTCCTCGGGTAAACCTTATTCTTTACTTGTCGGCGGCGGTATCATCGGCGATAGCGGCAACTTTTAACGCACCTTTGGCGGGTGTGCTTTTAGGAATAGAAATAATCCTCGGTAAGGTAAATCTTTATCTGCTCATTCCCTTAATAGTTGCTTCTACAACCGCCACCCTTTTGGCTAGAGAATTTTTAGGAAATTACACCGCTTTTTTTGTTCCCCACCTCCAATTTAAGGACCTTTATTTCTACTTGGTTCCTTTCGTAGGAATATTTTTCGGCTTCCTCGCTCTGTTGACCAAATGGAGTATAAACTTCATAAGGGGTTTAAAACTATCTCTACGCCATTTGTGGTTAAAAATTGTTTTTATTAATGGCCTGGTTGTGGGTTCTTTGCTTTCCCTGTTTCCCCAAATAAGGGGAACGGGATACAGTTACATAACGGGTTTATTTCTGCACAAAACTTCCCCTTTAGAGGCTTTTTTTATTATGCTCCTCAAGTGGGTTGCCGTTGTTATTACCCTCGGGAGTGGTCTTTTCGGGGGACTAATGTCGCCTTCTATTTTTATAGGAGCGTTTGGAGGCTATGCCTTGGGTTCAATATTTACCTTTTTAGGAGCTGACCCGCGGGTTTTTATTTTGGTAGGTAGCGCGGCTATGTTGGCAGGGATTTCCCGCGCACCCTTGAGAACATCCATAATAGTGGTCGAGTTAACCCATTCCTACCAGCTACTGTTGCCAATATTAATAGCTTCCTCCATAAGTGCTTTTATTAGTGCAAAGTTTGAGCCGGGGGCTTATTTCAAAAGAAGTCTTATCCAAAAGGGGATAGATATAGAAAACAGCCAAGTTTTGGAATTTCTTAAATGCTTAGACCCTCGGAAGTATTTAACTTTTATCTCACCTTTGAAGGAAGACGATGATTATTCCCAAGCCCTAAAGTTGTTTGCTAAAGTTCATACCCGCTACCTTCCCGTGGTAAATGAAAAAGGAAAATTGGTAGGCATCCTTTCGGCGACCGATTTATTAAAAATCCTCCAAAGGGGGACGGAAGTAAAAATTTCCCAAATAATGCACCGTAATCCTATCTTCCTAAAAGAGGGTTTTGACAAAGAAGAACTTGTCAAAATTTTGGGAATGTTTACCACTTCCAGTATCCCCTATTTGGATAAAGATGGAAAATACATAGGAATGTTGGATTTAAACCGCCTTTTAAAGGATTTAACTTTGGTTAATTCTTCTTGCCAATCTGATAAGCTTCAACATCAGTAAACTTAAGTAGTTGTATAAGATAGCTCTGCTATAAATAAAATGGCATGCTCAGGAAACTCTTCCTTTTAACATTTTTGGCTCTATTAATTTTTTCCTGCGCCCGTTCGCCAATAGTTCACCGAACGCAGTTCATTATTCTCACCCACCAACAAGAAATGGAACTGGGTAACCAGGCTGCTAAAGCTATTCTAAAAAGGGAAAAACTGGTTAAAAACCCTAAACTGGTGGAAAGGGTAAAAAGGGTTTTCGAAAAGCTCTATAAAGCTCTACCCGACAAATATAAAAAACTCTACGATTGGAAGGTTTATGTGTTGGACAACCCCCAAGTTAACGCCTTTGCCCTGCCTAACGGCAATATCTTTGTTTATAAGGGTTTGTTGGACTTTGTAAAAAGCGACGATGAGCTGGCGGCCGTCTTAGCCCACGAGATGGCCCACGTTATCCTCAGGCACGGGGCGGAAAAATATTCCACCTACGAAGTCGCTTCTTTAGGGGAATATTTACTGCTGGGAAAATTGTCCCCCGCCTATAGGCAGATTGGAAGCCTTCTTTACGAAGCAGGTGTAAGCATAGCCTTTTTGCTCCCGTATTCGCGGGAGCAAGAAAGGGAGGCTGACGAAGTAGGCCTTCTAATTATGCAACGGGCAGGTTTTAACCTTGACGGGGCGGTTAAGCTCTGGGAAAGGATGACTAAAAAGTTCGCCAAAGAAGAACCTCCCGAATTCCTATCCGACCACCCGCTCTCTAAGGAAAGGCTGGAATATGTGCGTAAATTGGTTTCTTTCCTCAAGAAACATCCCGAATATGCTAAGAAGTTTGTTTTACCCAAGTTGGAAAACTCCTAATTTTCTTTTCCACTTTTGTATTGTCGACGCGAATAAACCCCACCTTCAACCTCTCTACGACCCGACCGCCCAACGGGTCTATTTTGCTCAAGCGTTAAGCCGGCACCCTTTTAAAACAACCCATAAAAAATAGGCCTATTAGCTGAAAAATAATAGCCCCTATTACTATCTGGTTGGCATATTCGTAAAGCCAATAAACCATAAATTGAGGAAATATAGCCGTAACTATAGCCGCACCGACCGAAAATGTGCAAACAGGAGAACCGAAAACACAAAATTGGGCGGCTCCAATGCCTAATATAGCCCCAAAAAGGACTAGGAATTTAAAACCTTCCCTAAAAAGGGTTAAAAAAGCTTCCTTTCTCCTCCCCGAGCGGAGATTTTCGATAAAACCTTTTAGAGGATTTTTTAATTTTCTTTCCTCCAAAAGTTGGGCTAATTTTTCCTTTAGACTTTTAAAGAGACATCCGCTAATAATTCCCAAAAGGGTTGAGTAAACAAGCCCAACCCCCAAACGGTAAAAACTAAAAGTAGAACCATCAAAGATTTGGAAAAAATAAAGACCTAAAAGGAAGGCTATAAAAAATCCTACCCAAAAGGTTAAACTTTTTGCCGCCCAAAAAAGGTATATTTGGAACATAGGAAACAAAATAACCAAAATTAATAAACCCGAAAATGCAAAAAAAACCGCTGATAGTAATAGGTGGCCCTACGGGGGTAGGAAAAACCGAGCTATCTCTAAAGCTGGCCCAAGAGATAGGGGGAGAAATCATCAGCGCCGACTCTATGGCCGTTTACCGCCACATGGACATAGGAACGGCCAAACCCTCCCCGGAGGAAACAAAAAAGGTAAAGCACTACGTTATAGATGTGGTAAACCCCGATGAAACCTTTTCCATAAAGCAATTTATTGACATTGCCGACGAAGCGGTAAAAGAAATATGGGCCAAAGGAAAAATTCCCATAGTGGTGGGTGGAACCTATATGTATATCCACCCCTTTTTGTATGGGCTGGCCGAAACACCACCCGCCGATTGGGAACTAAGGAAAAAGCTCTACCAAAGGGCCGAAGAAGAAGGAAAAGAGCAACTTTGGAAGGAACTTATAGAAATAGACCCCGAATATGCTAAAAAAATCCACCCCAACGACCTAAGGAGGATAGTCCGAGCCTTGGAAGTTTACCAACTGACGGGAAAACCCTATTCTTCCTTCCACGGGAATTGGAAAAAACCCCGCTACCCTTATTTGGGAGTGTTTTTATATCGACCTTGGGAAAGTCAATATCAAAGAATAAAAAACCGTGTTTGGGATATGATTAGGGACGGACTTTTGGGGGAAATAAATAAACTCCTATCGATGGGTTTTAAAGAAGCTATAACCTCCCCCCAAGCGATAGATTACAAAGAATTCCTCCCCTACTTTGAAGGAAAGAAAACCCTTATAGAGTGCATCTATGACACAATTAAACACACTAAAGAGCAAGCTAAAAGACAACTACGGTGGTTTAAAAGATACCAAGATTGGTTAAAAATAAACCTCGACGAATTAAATAACGACCAAGCGGTGGAATTGATAAAAAAAGAATACGAAAGAAGATTTTAAAACTGTTCCAAACGGGAGAATATATAGCAAATTTCGTATTGGGCGCTTTCGGGGCTGTCGGAAGCGTGAACGGCATTTTTACCCTTGTCGGTTCCAAATTGGGCCCTTAGGGAGTTGGGGGCAACTTTGCGGGCCTCTTCGCTGTCGGTGGGGCCGATTATTTCTCTAACCCTTTTGATAGCATTTTCGCCCTCTAAAACCATAGCAACAACGGGGCCGCTGGTCATAAATTCAACCAACTCGCCGAAGAAAGGCCTATCTTTGTGAACGTAATAGAAACCTTCGGCCTGCTCTTTGGTGAACTTAAACATTTTTAGAGCTTTGAGCTCCAAACCCTCTTGGATAAAGCGGTCTATGATTTTTCCGGTGGCACCCTTGGCAAAAGCGTCGGGTTTTACTATTACCAAAGTTCTTTCTACTGCCATGGGATTTTTAATTGTAGGTAGAACTAGTCGGAAGATGAAGATAGTAATAGGTTCCAAAAGTCCCTAACATAAGGCGGTTAAATATTAGATTTTGAACCCCTTAAGTGTCTTATTTGAAATAAGTATCCCCCCAATGACAATTATTTCCTATGAAAATCGTAGACCTAAGAGGTTTTATTTGGGAAGAAAACCCCCAATTGGAAAGAATTAAAAACCGAGGAGAAATCCTTTCGGAGGAATATGAAAAAACTGTTAAGGAAATAATAGAAAATGTAAAGACCCGCGGCGATGAGGCCCTTATTGAATATACAAACCGCTTTGATAGGGCTAATATAAAAAAACCCGAAGAGTTGGAAATTCCTTTTAGGGAACTTAGAAAGGCTTATGAAAGTATTCCCTCCCAACTAAGGGAAGCTTTGGAATTTGCCGCCGCCCGAATTAGAAAATTTCATGAAAAACAGCTGGAGAACTCCTTTATAACCTCCGAAGAGGAAGGTATTATTTTGGGTCAAAAGATAACCCCTCTAGAAAGGGTTGGAGTTTACGTTCCCGGCGGAAAGGCTCAATATCCATCAACAGTTTTAATGAACGTTATACCCGCTAAAGTTGCAGGTGTCGAAGAAATTGTTATGGTTTCCCCCAACCCCAACCCTGCAACCTTGGCTGCCGCTTTTATTGCAGGGGTTAACAAAGTATTTAGAATAGGCGGTGCCCAAGCTGTTGCCGCCCTCGCCTACGGGACTGAAACGGTGCCCAAAGTGGATAAAATAGTGGGGCCCGGAAATATCTATGTTGCATTGGCTAAAAAACTGCTCTACGGTGTTGTCGATATAGATATGGTGGCGGGGCCTTCGGAAATTCTGGTTATAGCCGACGAAACTTCAAACCCCGCCTGGGTGGCCGCCGACCTACTTTCACAGGCCGAACATGACGAACTGGCGGGTGCCTTTTGTGTAACCCCTTCCTTTGAAACCGCCTTAAAAATAAAGCAAGAGGTAGAGAAACAACTAGCCACCCTCGAAAGGAAAGAAATAGCCCAAAAATCCATAGAAAACTGGGGAACTATATTCGTGGTGGAAAATTTGGAAGAAGCTTGTAAATTGGCCAACCTTATAGCCCCCGAACACCTAGAAATAGCCACCTCCAACCCTTGGGATTTACTACCAAAAATAAAACATGCCGGTGCTATCTTTTTAGGCCACTATACCACCGAACCTTTGGGCGACTATGTTTTAGGCCCCAACCATACCCTACCTACCGGAGGAACAGCCCGCTTTTTCTCGCCCCTAGGGGTTTACGACTTTATCAAAAGAAGTTCCATACTTTACGTTGACGCCCACGGTTTTGAAAAGGTCGCCGACGCCGCCAAAGTTTTAGCCCAATATGAAGGCTTAACAGCCCACAAAAGGGCCATAGAAATTAGAAAAAACCAACAAATGGATTAAATAAGACCTTCCACTTCGGGGTCATTTTTTGCATATTCCCTAAGGGAGGGGTCTAATTTAAAACTTTCCTCCAACAATTTTTTAGCTTTTTCCTTTTCCCCTTTGAGGTTGTAAAGACAAGCTAAGTTGTAAAGGGCTAAAGGTTTAAATGCCGGTGCTACTTCCATTGCTTTCCTATAGTGTTTTTCCGCCTCTTCGTATTTCCCTAACTCTTTCAGACATATACCCTTGTCTATAAGGGCTTCGGGGTTGTTAGGGTTAAGCTCCAATGCTCGGTCATACCACCTAATGGCTTCTTCGCAATTTCCCGTTTCCCTTAAAACCACAGCGGTGTTTAAGATTGCATCCAGGTAGTGGGGATTTATCTTTAAAGCCTTTTGATAATATTGGATAGCTTTTTTAGGGTTTCCCAAAGCGTAATAAATATTTCCTATGTTGTTGTAAGCTCTATAAAAGGAAGGGTCTAACTCTACCGCCTTTTGGAAATCTTCCAGAGCCCCTTGGAGGTCTCCCAACAATTTTTTTACAATTCCGCGGTTGTAGTAAAAATCTGCATCCTTAGGGTTTTTCTCTATAGCTTTTGTATACCATTTTAGGGCTTCTTCGTATTTTCCCAACCTTCGGAGGGAAAGGGCTTTGTTATAGTAGGCTTCCGCCAAGTTGGGGTTAAGTTTTATAGCCTCATCGAAGTAAGGTATGGATTTTTCATATTCTCCCTTTATTTGGTAAAGATAACCTAAATTGTTGTAGACATCGGCCGAGGGGTGAAGTTCTACCAACCTTTGATAGGTCTCTATTGCTTTATCTATTAAACCTTTGTCGGTGTATATATCTCCCAATAACCTAAGGGCTTCTATTAAATTCGGTTTCAGCTTTAAAGCCTCTTCCAAATAGGCTCTGGCTAAATCTAAGTTTCCCAATTCGAAATGGATTTTTCCCAAATTTAGGAGAGCGTAGGGATGTTTTGGGTTTCTCGATAAAAATTCCTCCAATAGGGCCAAAGCTCCGAATAGGTCGCCGGTTAAATATAGGTCGGTTGCTCTTTCGTAAAGTTCACCGTCGGGCAAAGGTTTATTTTCCATTTCCTCTATTTAATAGTAGGAAACGAAGATGGGGAAGGAAATTGTTATCTTATGCGGGCAGGGGTCTTTACCTTTGGAGTTTAAAAACCTTGCTGTGGAAAATGGTTATAAAGTGTCCACCGTCGGGGTCAAGGGTATTACCAACTTTAGGACAGATTTTCAAATACCTTTTTTAGGTTTTATAGAATTCGAAAACCTTCTACGGAAGCTTAAAAACCCTCAGATTGTCATGCTGGGTAAATTTAATCCCCGTTTACCTTTCTTGGTTTACTCTTCTTTTTTCTTCTACCTAAAGAGGCGTTTGTTTAGTTTTTTAGGAAAACACAATCTGGAGAAAAATTTTCACATCTTGGAAACCTTAAGAAGGAACGCTAAAAATGGACAACCCGAGGAGTTAATAAAAAGCTTTATCCAATATATGGAAAGTAAAGGTTTCAAATTCCTTCCTTCCGAGGAAATTAGAACCATTAGCAAACCTCTTTTAGCGGAAGAGGGTTTTCTAACTCCACAAGTAAAAATAGATAAAGACCTTCTGGAGGAAGGACAAAATTTCTTTTCCTACGCAAAAAGGATAGCTGATATGGATATAGGTCAAACTTTGGTGGTCAAAAATTCTACAGTGGTAGCCGTAGAAGGGTTAGAAGGCACAAACAAAACCATAGAAAGGGGTTATAAATTGGTCGGCAAAGGGTTTTCGGTTATAAAAGTTGCCCGCACACGGCAGGATTTCAGAATAGATGTCCCTACCGTTGGTTTGGAAACTTTAAAACTCCTAAAAAAGTTTGGGGTTAAAGCCCTATTTTTGGAGGCCGGAAAAGTATATATTTCGCGGAAAAAGAAATTTTTAGAAGAGGCACAAAAGGCAAATATTGCGGTTGTAGGAATAAAAGCAACCTCCTAAAAGTTTTTAATTGTTTAAACCCTAAGCGGGAAAGTTAAAAATTCAATTCCTCATTGGCTTTAATTATTTTTTCCTTCATCTTTTGACGGTATTCCTGTAGTTTAGAAACCAGTTCAGGATATTTAAGAGACAATATCTGAGCTGCTAAAACAGCCGCGTTAGTTCCTCCCGCCTTACCGACCGTTACGGTGGCGACAGGTATTCCGGGGGGCATTTGAACTATGGATAGCAAAGCATCCAAACCGCCCATTAAGGG
The DNA here is from genome assembly GCA_013153315.1 of Aquificota bacterium. Classification (GTDB taxonomy): domain Bacteria; phylum Aquificota; class Aquificia; order Aquificales; family QOAS01; genus QOAS01. The sequence goes on along the minus strand of JAADES010000057.1, from coordinate 13,875 downwards.
AGAAGTATCCAAAGGAATACCTATAACAGGCTTTAAAGTTTTGGAGGCTACCACACCGGGAAGATGGGCGGCATACCCTGCTGCGGCTATGTATAAATCAAAATCTTCCCTTTTTAGGAACTCTTCCAAAAGCTCGGGCGTCCTGTGGGCGGAAATTATTTTTACTTCGTAGTCAATACCGAACTCTTTCAAAACCTTTACGCACCCTTCAATGTAAGGTAAATCGCTCTTGCTCCCTAATAGGATACTAACCTTTCCGAGACCCATGAAGGTTTATTTTTTCTAAATTATTGAAACTTCTTTTGTCAATTTTTATAATAAATCCCTACTATGGGAAACGAAGTAGTAGCAACCACCAACTTCGTAATGAGTTTGTTGATAGCTTTCTTGGCCATCGTTCTGCCCGGTATAATGGCCCTACTATATTGGACTGTTAGCAAGGACGAAAGCTAAGGTTAACCCGAAAAAATTTTTATTTCGAACCTATCTTAGGAATTATTTTCTTCTAACTTTTGTTGGTCGTTATTTAAACATTCCTCCTTGTGGATGTATATATAGACAAAGTGTCCCACTACACCTTTCATAAATAAAATCGTAAAAACTATAGTAGCAAAATATAAAGCCACCCATTGCGGACTGTGTTCGGGCGGTGGAAAACCGTGAAGCCACATTCTTCCAATTAAAGTTCCTAAAAATCCAATAATTCCTAAAAGGGCGAACAAAGTCCAAGTTTTATAGCCTGTTTTACAAATATCTCCACGGTGAAGTTTCATCAAAGGGGATATTTATAGCGACTAAAAATTTAGTGAAATGAGAAAAGTTAGATGGAAAGAAGGAATTAATCTTGGTCGAGGGCCTTGATGAGGCCCACGGTTAGAAAGGCAACTCCAAAAAAGTAAATAAAAGCGATAAGAAGCCACATAGCCCTACCTCCTTAATAGTTGAATTGACCTTTTTCGGCGGCCTCTTTAAGCTGTTCGGGGGATAGTTTGAATAGGAATACTTTGTAGATGTAGGCAGTGTAAGCCAATACTATGGGAACTGCCACAACGGCCGCCAAGGTCATAACCAATAGGGTGTTTTCGGAAGCTGCGGTGTTCCATACGGTCATAGAGTGTTCCAATCCGTAGATGGAAGGCACCGTGAACGGGAATAGGGCTGTTGCTACGGCAAAGAGAATACCGATGATAGCCAAGCTGGAGCTTAGGAAAGTTCCCCAAGCGCTGCCGTTTTTAGCAAAGTAGAACACTCCGAGAACACCGAGGATACCCAGACCTATAAGCAACCAACCGATTATAGATACCAACGCGGGAGCTTGGAATAAGAAGTTATCGTGGTAGGTAAATACTTTGTCCAATACGGCTCCCCAGTGGTAGAAGTCGATGTTTATAGTTTGCTCAATAATTTTGGGGTCGTTAGTGTGGAATGTGTGGGTAAAGCCTATGCTCAAGAAGCCCCAAATAGTGGTGATTACCCACAGGCCGGCTGTTATAGGCCAGAGTTTGAGAACAATGTTTTTAGCTCTTTCAAAGTGCTCGCCGATGGTCTTAACCATCAACCAAGTGGCACCGTGCATTATTACGAACAATAGGGCTGTAATACCTACCAACAGTTTGAATATACCGGCCAATATGTTGGGGAAAAACGGGTTCAACAGTTGCAAGAAACCTATTATGGCGGGGTAGGGGTGGAACTGGCCATTTTCGTAAACACCGTAAACGAAACCTTCCAAGGAATTGGGGTCAAACAGTGCAGTTTTAATAAAAGGCAATCCTACCAGGATATTACCAAGTGCCACACCCAAAACTAGCGCAACAACACCAGAGCTGATGGAAATAGCCCAGTCCCAGAAGTTTCTCCACTTTTGGGAAGGTCTTTTGGAACGGAATTCAAAACCAACAGCACGGAATATTAGGGCAAATAGCACCACCATTAGGGCTAGATAGAGACCACCGAATATTGCTGCGTAAATTTCGGGAAATGCAGCATAAGCGGCACCACCGGCGGTAATAAACCAAACTTCGTTACCGTCCCAAATGGGGCCTACAGAGTTCAGGGCTATACGGCGGCTAACATCGTCATCTCCGAAGAAAGGAACCAATACGCCCACACCGAGGTCAAATCCGTCGGTGAGGATGTACATAACCCAAACGAGGGCAACGATAACAAACCAAAGGGGGACAAGAAAGTCCCACCAAAGAGGAGAATAGCCTAGAGCCTCCATTTTACCTCCCTCCTATGTTTGTGGATTAATAAGCTTCTTGAGCTTTGGGGGCTCCCATTTCGGGGCCTTTTTTGGCGTATTTAGCAATGAGCCACCAGTCGATAACTGCCAATATGGTGAAGATTACCAGGAATCCCAAGAAGGTAATTAGCACTTCCAATACAGTTAGGGTAGGAGTTACCGCTTTGTAGGTTGTTAGACCCATGAAGGCACCGGGAACATTGGTCTGAACAATTTTGTCTCCTTCTTTAATCATTGCGGGAATTTGAACGAATAGGTCGTTCCAGAGTATATTGCCGTTAGCATCGTGTTTAACTTCGGTTAGAGGATATACAACCCAAGGCTGACGGCCAACTTCGGCGGTAGCCCAACCCAGCAAGCTAGCAATGTAAGGTAGAGGTATAGCGTAGAGTGCCGCTTTCAACAGCCAGCTTTGTTGGTCAAGAATTCCTTTCTTAGCATAGTAGAAGGCCGCTGTGAACATGAACACGAACAAGAATCCAAGGTAAACCATTATGTGGAATGCCCAATAAACGATGTTTACAGGAGGTATGAAGCTGGGCCATTGACCGTTTAGCATAACGTTGTTTTTGATAATTTCGGCCAATTGAGGATATTCCTGCATAGCCTTTTGGAAGTTAGCTTCCATAGCTTTTTGAACATCGTTCATACCGGGAACTTGGGCTTTGAAATCGTGGTAGGCCAAGAAGCTTAGAATTCCGGGGATAGGCAAGGGTAGTCTGAAGGCATACTCATACTGACCGTTTTCGTTTTGGGTTACCCAGGCGGCCAATAGGATGGGTGCGGAATGTTCGCTTTCAACGACGGCTTCCATAGCGGCAAATTTGGAAGGTTGGGTTTTTGCAACTTCGTGGGCGTGAATATCACCGATTAGCACTTCGGATACAGAGGCAATCATTCCGAAAATAGCCGCGGCCAATGCGGAGCGTTTGAAGAATTCAACATGCTGTTTTCTTAGTAGGTGGTAGGCACTGATACCCAAAACAAACATTGCGGCAACAATCATACCGGCGGTGATGGTGTGCATGAATTTTACGTCGGCCACGGGAGAGAATACCACTTCGGAAAAGCTATAGAGCTCGGCCCTTACACCACCTACCCAAGTTCCTGCCTTTAGAATAGCTCCGGCGGGGTGTTGCATCCATCCGTTTGCGATGAGAATCCATAATGCCGATAGGTTGGTTCCGAAAGCCACCGCCCATGCCACCAAGGTCATTACAAGGTCATTAACGCGGTTCCATCCGAATACGAGCATTCCGATAAAGGACGACTCTAGGAAGAATGCGAATAATGCCTCGATAGCCAAGGGAGCACCGAAGATGTCACCAACATAACGGGAGTAAACAGCCCAGTTTGTTCCGAATTCGAACTCGTGGGTTATTCCGGTTGCAACTCCCATAGCGAAGTTAATCGCGAATAGCTTTGTCCAGAAGCGGGCCATTTCGCGATAAATCTGTTTACCGGTGACCAGGTAGGTGGTCATTAGAATTGCGATAAACAGCGAGATTCCCAGAGTTAGGGGCACGAACAGAAAGTGGAAGTAAGCGGTGGTCGCGAACTGCAACCTTGACAGCGACGCGACCAATTCCATTTCAGCCGCCATCTTTTAACCTCCCTTAGATTTTTTGAGGTAAATAGAAAATAATAAACTAAGCCCGAAACGTTGACAATAATCCATTTGGTTTTTTTCTTTTTTAATGGTAAAAAATTAGTTTTTTGCAAAAAATTAAACTTGTCTATAGGCTCCTTTTCGCCACTAACAGGAGGATAAAACCAGCTGATAAAAATCAAAAGATTTAAACAATAAAGGGGTTGACAGAGAAATTTTTCTGTTATATAGTTTTAAAACTGTAAGCGCGACAGCGAAAGGCTCCTGAAAGGAGGTAGAGCCGGTAGCTCAGTCGGTAGAGCAACGGCCTTTTAAGCCGTGGGTCCCGGGTTCGACTCCCGGCCGGCTCACCTCTCCTAAGCCCCCGTCGTCTAGCCCGGTCCAGGACACCGCCCTTTCAAGGCGGAGATCGCGGGTTCAAATCCCGCCGGGGGCGCCTCATCTATCCTTCAATCTCAAACATCTTTAATAATCTTAAGCTTTCATGACCGAAAAAAATCTCTACCTATTTGACGGTTCTTCATATATCTACCGAGCTTATTACGCCCTACCACCGCTAAAGACTACCGATGGTTTTCCTACGGGTGCAATATACGGTTTCCTACGAATGTTTTTCTCCTTTTTGAAAGAGAAAAAACCTTCCTATGTTGCTGTAGTTTTTGACCCGCCAAAGGGAAAAACTTTCAGGGCAATTCAATATAAGGAGTATAAAGCCAACCGCAAACCTATTTCGGATGATTTAAAAAAACAAATCCCGGTTATAAAAAAACTTTTAAACCTCTTGGGGATACCTATCTTAGAAATTCCTGACTTGGAAGCCGACGACGTAATAGCCTCTTTGGCGAAAAAATTTTCCTCCAAGGGGTGGAAAGTATATATATACACTCCCGATAAGGATATGTATCAACTTTTAATCTACAAAGGCGTTCACATAATAAACCCCCTTACGGAGGAAGAAATAACCGAGCAAAAAGTAGAGGAAAAATTCGGAGTAAAACCCTATCAGATACCTTCTTACTTGGCCCTTGTAGGGGATAAAGTGGACAATATCCCCGGGGTGGAAGGAGTCGGCAAAAAACGGGCTGTGGAAATACTAAAAAAAATAGACACCCTTGATAAGGCAATAGAAAATTGGAAAAACCTTCCTTTAGAGGTAAAAAAATATCTTTCTAAAACCAATCCGAAAGAATTAAAAAATTGGCTTTCACTGGTAGAGTTAAAAACCGCCACAGAAATCCCTGTGGAGGAAAAAGATTTAAAGATAAAAAAACCGGATTATGTTAAATTAAAAGAAGAACTTTCCAAGTTGGAAATGAAAAGCCTTTTGAAGGAGTTAGAAAAATTAAAACAAACTTCTTTAGGATTAAGAAAGTTATTCTGAGCCTGTCTTTGTTATTTCTTTTTTGTGCTCCTCAACAAGAGCATTAAACACTTGGGAACGTCTATCTTCCTTTATTAGGTTTTTAGCCAAAGCTTTCCTTTTCTCTCGTTTTCTTTTGGAAGAAAAATAAGCAAATAAAAATCCCATACCGGTCGCAAGAGCTATTAAAACAAACCATAATAACGGTTCTCGCATCGGTTTTTATTTTGAATTAGGTAATAAAACATTTGCATTTTTAAGAATAGATATGAGTTTTCGCTATAGGTTGTTGCTTCAACAATTTTCTCTTTTAACCCATTAGGTAAAGCTCTCCCATTGCGTGAATTAGAATCAGACCAAAGCAAGCTAAAAGTAAATAACCCGACTTTTAAAATCGGTGCTTATGCAAAAAAAAGAGCTTATAGAAAAGCTTAAATTCAATTCTGAAGGCCTTATTCCTGTTGTAGCCCAAGATTGGAGAACGGGCGAAATTCGCATGGTAGCCTACGCCAATAAAGAAGCAATAGAAAAAACTTTAGAAACCGGTTATGCCCATTATTACTCCCGTTCTAGGAAAAAATTATGGAAAAAAGGAGCGTCCAGTGGAGAATTGCAGAAAGTTAAAGAAATTCGTGTGGATTGTGATAACGACACCCTTATTTACCTTATAGAGCAAGAAAAAAACATAGCTTGCCACACAGGGGAAAGAAATTGTTTTTTTAGAAACCTGAAAGGGGAATATGTAATAGATAACCTTCAACCTTTTGAAACCTTACAAAGACTCCAAGAGCTGTTAAAAAAAAGAATAGAAAAACTTCCCGAGGGTTCCTATACAACCAAACTGGTCAAGGAAGGTTTTAACAAAATAGTCCAAAAGTTTGGTGAAGAGAGTGTGGAAACCTTAATTGCACTAATGAACCGTGATAAGGATGAGATAATCTATGAGAGTGCCGATATGTTATATCATTGGCTTTTAGCTTTAACTTACTTAGGGATTGATATTACCGAAGTTTTCCAAGAGTTAGGAAAAAGGTTTAAAAAGAAACCGAATAAAGGAGAAGATTAATTAACCTTGTTTTTCCTTCATTCTTTCACCAACAATTTTTTCCTGGATATTTTTGGGAACTTCCTCATAGTGGGAGAAGGTCATTTGGAAAGTTCCCCTACCTTGGGTTAGAGACCTTAGGGTGGTAGCATAACCGAACATTTCTGCCAGAGGAACGTGGGCTTTTATGGTAACAATTTGACCTTTCTTTTCGGTTCCGAGTATTTTACCTCTTCTGGAGTTTAGGTCTCCGATAACGGCACCCATATATTCTTCGGGAACTTCGACTTCTACTTCCATTATGGGTTCCAATAGAACGGGTTGGGCTTTTTTGAACGCCTCTTTAAAGGCCATTTGAGCAGCTATTTGGAAGGCTATATCCGAAGAGTCAACCTCGTGGTAAGAACCGTTGTGCAACCTTACTTTTACGTCTACTATAGGATAACCGGCTATAACACCGCTTTCTAAAACTTGTCTAATACCCTTTTCAACGGAGGGAATGAATTCCTTGGGAATAACACCACCAACTATTGCGTCTTCAAACTCAAAGCCTTTTCCTCTGGGTAGGGGTTCTAGGTCGATTACTACGTGTCCGTATTGACCGCGTCCACCGGACTGTCTGATATATTTACCTTCAACGTTTTTAACGGGAACTTTGATAGTTTCTCTATAGGCAACCTGGGGTTTACCCATTGTTACGTCGATGTTGTATTCCCTTTTCATACGGTCAACCATAATTTCGAGGTGAAGCTCTCCCATTCCGTGGATTAGGGTTTGTCCGGTTTCAGGGTCTACGGTAGCCTTGAAAGTGGGGTCTTCTTTCATCAGTTTGTTAAGAACTTCGGACAGCTTTTCTTGGTCTTTTTTGGTTTTGGGTTCGATAGCCATAGATATAACGGGCTCGGGGAACTCCAACTTTTCCAATACAACGGGATGTTTTTCATCGGAGAGGGTGTCTCCGGTGGCGGCATCCAAACCGACAACAGCAACTATATCACCGGCGTTAACTTCGGGCACTTCGGTTCTGTGGTTAGCGTGCATTAGATAGAACCTTGCCAACCTTTCTTTTTTGTTTCTGGTGGCGTTATATACGTAAGTTCCGCTTTTAGCGTGGCCGGAGAATACCCTTATGTAGGTTAGCTGTCCCGCGTAGGGGTCGGCCATTATTTTGAACACGTAGGCAACGAAAGGTTCGTCGTCTAAAGGCTTGATAATAACTTCTTCGCCGGTTTTGGGATTGATACCTTTTATAGGTGGTAGGTCTATGGGCGAAGGTAGATAGTCAACCACAGCGTCCAACAGGGGTTGAACACCTTTATTTTTAAATGCCGAACCGCACAATACGGGCACCAACTGGCGGTTTATGGTAGCTTTTCTTAGAGCTTTTTTAAGCTCTTCGTTTGTTATTTCTTCGCCTTCGAGGTATTTTTCCATTAGTTCTTCATCGGTTTCTACGATGGCCTCTATCATTTTTTCACGCCATTCTTCGGCCATTTCTCTGAGTTCGGGACGGATTTCCCTGTATTCGTATTTTGCTCCGAGAGTTTCTTCCAGCCAGATAATCTCTTTCATTTCAAAGAGGTCTATCACTCCCTCGAAGGCGTCTTCGGCACCGACGGGTAGCTGTATGGCTACAGGCTTAATGGTAAGTTTCTTTTCTACCTCTTCCAATACCCTAAAGAAGTCGGCACCAAGACGGTCCATTTTGTTGATAAAGATGATTCTGGGCTTTTCGAATTTGTCGGCCCATCTCCAGTTAGCCTCGGACTGGGGCTGAACACCTTCCACCGCCGACAGAATAAATACGATTCCGTCGAGAACTTTCATAGAACGGACAACTTCAACGGCGAAGTCCACGTGTCCCGGTGTGTCGATGATGTTAATTTGATACCTAATTCCGTCCTTATCCCAATAGGTTGCGGTTGTAGCGGCGGTAATGGTGATACCCCTTTCTTTTTCCTGGGGCATCCAGTCCATAGTTGCGGCACCGTCGTGAACTTCACCGATTTTGTAGGATTTTCCTGTGTAGTAGAGAATCCTTTCGGTGGTGGTTGTTTTTCCTGCGTCAATATGTGCAACGATACCTATGTTTCTTAAGTGTTCTATGGGCACCTGTCTGGCCATTTTTTAAACCTCCCAACTTAGTTTTTTATAGGGAAACAAAAACTTTTGATGGTTCTTAAAGATTTTTTGACCCTAAGGGGGAATATCAAATTTCCCCTTTGAAAGGATAAATAAAAAAGGGAAACTTCGGCGGGTAAATCCATCCAAATTACCACCTGAAGTGGGAGAAAACTTTGTTTGCTTCCGCCATACGGTGGGTTTCTTCTTTTCTTCTTATAGCCCCACCTTTGCCGTTTATAGCATCTATAAGTTCCTGTTTTAGTTTAAATTCCATTTTGTTTTTCTTTCCGTCGCCGATGGTTCTTTCTCTGGCGGCTTCGACTATCCATCTCAAGGCCAAAGATATTTGTCTTCTTTCGGGAACTTCCACGGGAACTTGGTAGGTTGCTCCGCCCACCCTACGGGTTCTAACTTCCCATTCGGGTTTTACGTTTTCTACGGCCTTTTCTAAGACTTCTACGGGGGTCATACCCAACTCTTTTGCCGCCTCTTCCAAAGCTGTATAAACGATGTATTCGGCGACCGATTTTTTACCGTCTTTCATTACGCGGTTAATTAGTTTGTGAACCAAAACGCTACCGTATTTAGCATCGGGCGGTATTTCTCTCGGGGGAACAGGCCCTTTCCTCGGCATTATTTAACCTCCGTTAATTATTTCTTGTCATCTTTGGGGCGTTTTGTTCCATACTTGGAACGGGATTGACGTCTGTGGGGAACACCTGCAGCGTCCAATGCACCCCTTATTACTTTATACCTAACACCGGGTAGGTCTTTAACCCTTCCACCCCTTACCAAAACTATGGAGTGTTCTTGGAGGTTGTGTCCTTCCCCGGGTATGTAGGCGGTAACCTCGATACCGTTGGACAGTCTTACCCTGGTAACCTTTCTTAGTGCGGAGTTAGGCTTTTTGGGTGTTACGGTGTAAACCCTTACGCAAACACCCCTTTTTTGAGGACAACCTTGCAACGCGGGTGCTTTCGATTTGGAAGGTTTGCTTTCCCTTCCTTTTCTTATTAACTGGTTAATAGTAGGCATTTATTCCTCCCTACTCAAATTTTTTATAAAAAACGCCAATCTATCATTATAGCATGATTTGGAGCAACCCCTCAAGGTGCAGAAAAAAAGGTTCCAATAAAAGGAATTTAAAATTTAGGAATTCCTAAATGGGGAAGATATAGGTTTAACCCTCTTTTGGTAAGACATCGTGAATGATAACGGTTTTACCTGCGAGGTCGGATAGAAGATTTAAGGCGGCTTCTGTGCCCGAACCCATAGCTATGGCCGCCATTGTTTGAGCACCGGCCGCCAAACCGGCGACATAAACGCCCGACATAGCCCTTCCTTTTTCGTCGGTTTTTATCATGATTTTGCCCGGGCGGGGAGCTTTGGCGTGGGGAACAACTTCCACAGGAAGCCCTTCTATATCGAATTTATGAAAGCCTGTAGCCAAAATAATTTTTTCAGCTTTAAATTCTTTACCACTTTCGGTTTTTACAGTGAAATTTCCATCTTTACCGGTTATGGAAATAACTTTGTCGTCCAATAGTTGGACATTTTCAAAACTTTCAACCCTTTGCCTCATTTGTTTTAGAACTTCGGGACCTTTTGCTCCAATATCGACCGCGGGAAAGTTACGAAGCAATGCCCTATTTAGGTCGCTTCGGCCATTGTCTATAACGAGTATTTTTTTATTTTCCATAAAGGGCAAATGTCCTTTGGCGCTGGCCAAGGTTGCAGCAGCCGCCAAACCTGCAGGGCCTCCGCCCACTATAACTATGTCACATTTGTTTTCCATAGTTTTGATAATTGAACGATAACTTCTTTACGGGGCTATGAGGTAGATGGATAAAGAAAACTCGAAAAGGAAAAATTTACTTTAAACCCAATTTGGTAATTAAATCCTCATAAACCTCATCGGGCGATTTTGTGGCATCTACCACCAAAAGGTTACCTTTTTCTTTGTAGTAATCGATTAAGGGAGCCGTTTGTTTTCTATAGACCTCTAAACGTTTTTTTATTACCGAGGGCTTATCATCCTCGCGTTGGATAACTTCCACACCTTCGGGAGGGGGATTATATTTAACATGGTAAACCTTTCCTGTTTTGGGGTCTATCCTCCTTCCCGAAAGGCGTTCTATTACCACTTCGTCGGGAACTTCAAACAAAACTACCGCATCAACTTTTTTGCCGAGCTCTTCAAGCATTTTGTCCAAAGCTTCGGCTTGGGCTATTGTTCGCGGAAAACCGTCCAAAATTACATTTCCTTCTTTGGGAAGCTTTTCCTTTATAAGGGCCACTATAAGGTCATCGGGAACTAATTCGCCCCTTTCCATGTATTCTTTAGCTTTCAACCCTAAGGGGGTTCGGTTTTTTACAGCTTCCCTTAGAAGGTCTCCTGTGGAAATGTGCATAAATCCTTTTTCTGCAACCAACCTTTGGGCCTGGGTTCCTTTTCCCGCTCCGGGAGGGCCTAAGAATATTACCAACATAAGAACCTTTATTAAATCCTTTTTTGGGATTTTGTTAAGAAGTTGACCTTTTAAAGTTAAGAAAAATTTCCTTTAGGAATGAGAAAGAAGGCGCCCCCGGCGGGATTTGAACCCGCGATCTCCGCCTTGAAAGGGCGGTGTCCTGGACCGGGCTAGACGACGGGGGCTTAGCTCAATTTCTAAAATTATTAGAATAAGCCAAAAGGAAGCAAAAGTCAAGACTTCTTAAAAGAAAAGTAGAAGAATCCTTAAGGGGTTAAATCTATAGCAACAGCCCTTATTTCGGTGTAATCCTCTATTGCAAATTTGGGCCCTTCCCTTCCTATACCGGAGTATTTAACACCGCCGTAGGGCATATTATCGGCGCGGAAGGTGGGAATGTCGTTTATGATTACGCCGCCCACTTCGGCACCGTGGATATATTCCCAGGCGGTTTTAAGGTTGTTGGTAAATACACCTATTTGGAGACCGTAATCGCTGTCGTTAACCCAATCTAAGGCTTCGGCGGTATCCTTGTAGGGGTTTACAAAAATTATTGGGGCGAAGGCTTCTTCGGCACAAACCCGCGAGTGCCGCGGAACGTGGGTCATTACGGTGGGCATAAATACGGTTTCGCTTAGGGGCTTACCCCCGTAAACTACTTTGGCCCCGTCTTTTACCGCCTCTTCAATCCAAATTTTTATTCTTTCTACATCTTGAGGAGAAATCATAGGGCCTATGTCGGTAGATTCATCCATAGGGTCGCCCACTTTAAGTTTTTTAACCTCTTCAACCACCAGTTGGACAAACTCTTCAAATATATCTTGGTGGGCGAAAACCCTTTGAACCGATATGCAAACCTGCCCTGCTAAAGCAAATCCTCCTTGAACCGCCTTTTTGGCCGCCTTTTGGAGGTTGGCATCTTTATCCACTATCAGGGCGGAATTTGCCCCCAACTCCAGGACTAATTTCTTTATACCTACCTGACGGGATATTATTTCTCCTACTTTCCTCGAACCGGTAAAGGATACAACCCTAACCCTTTCGTCGGTTGTCATTGCTTTTCCTACTTCGGCAAATCCATAAACCACCGATAGGGCTTTTTTAGGTATTCCCGCCTCATAGAGGATTTCGGCCAACATTGCCACCGATAGGGGAGTTCTTTCGGATGGTTTAACTATGACGGCGTTTCCTGCCGCCAAGGCGGGGGCCACTTTGTGCATTGTTAGGTTTAGAGGGAAGTTAAAAGGAGTTATTGCCGATACTATTCCCGCCGGAACTCTTATATAAAAGCCTACCTTTCCGGCACCGTTGGGCACAGCGTCGTAGGGGATTGTTTCGCCATATATTCTTTTGGCTTCTTCGGCCGAAAGTAATAGGGTTTGCTGGGCCCTCATAACCTCGGTGCGGGCTTCCCTTATTGTTTTTCCCACTTCGAGCACCAAGGTTTTAGCAAACTCTTCGGCCCTTTCCTTAAGAAGCTCATAAGCTTTATAAAGAATTTGACTTCTTTCGTAGGCCGTTAGGGCCGCTATTTCTTTTTGTCCTTCTACGGCAAGGTCTATAGCCTTTTTTACATCTTCGGGAGTGGCTTCGGGAACTTCCCCTATCTTTTGACGGTTGTAGGGATAAACCACATCGATGGTTTTATCCTTCCAAACGGGCTCGCCCCCTATGTAGAGGGGTTTTTTGATTAAGTCCATACTTTCTATTTTTTAAAATTTCTTTCTGTGAAGCCCCTAAAGTTGTCGGTTAAAGGTTTTAAACCCTTTAAGGACGAGCAAGTTATAGATTTCCAAAATTTGGATTTTTTTGTTATAAGAGGCCCAACCGGTAGCGGAAAATCCTCCCTTTTGGATGCTATATTGTTTGCCCTCTACGGGGAAACGGTAGAAGGTCTACGAAAGGAGGATATTCTTAATAAAGAAAGCTCCCTTTTAAGGGTCGATTTTGAATTTTCCGTCCGAGGAAAGAAATATCGTGTAATCCGCTCTTTTGGTAAAAAAGGGTCTATAGAGGTTAGATTTTTTATTGACGGAAAACCTAAATCGGTAAGGGTTAGAGAACTAAACGATGAAATTTCCAATATATTGGGTGTAGGCGCTAAACAGTTTCAAAAAATTTTCTTCTTGCCTCAAGGCCGTTATGCCTCTTTTTTAAAAGGAAATGCAAAAGAAAGAAGGGAGCTAGTTCTTTCCTTGCTGGATTTGGACATTTATAAAAAAATCCAAGAGGCAGCCTCCGAACGCTTCAGAGCGCTGGAAAACAAACTTGAACTTATAAGGAGCAAATTAAAAGAGCTTCAAAACTACGACGCTAAATACCTTGCAAACCTTCAAAGGGAATACCAAACCAAATTAGCCCAAAAGGAGAAATTATCCGAAGAGCTTTCCCAACAAAGGGAAGAAATCAACAACCTTAACCAGCTAAAGGAAAAATATGAACTCCTCCGAAGTTTGGAAAAAGAACTACAAAACCTAAATAGGAAAGATTTACAACAGCTAAAAGAAAAGTTGGAAAATTTGGAAAAACTTAGCCAACGAAGGGAAATTTTTGTCAATGCCCTTTCATTGGAGGAAGAAATAGAGAATTTGAAACCTTCCGTTAAAAGGTTAGAAAAAGAAGTTGAGCACCTACAAAGGGAAATAAACACATACAAAGAAGAGTTAAATGGAATTCTGCAACAAAGGGAGAAATTTAAACAGAAAGAACACCTTATAACCGATTTGCAAATAGCTCTAAAAAAATTGGAAGAAATGGAAAATAAAAGGGCAGAACTCAAGAAGTTAAAAAGAGAAATATCCCAATTAGAGGAAATAATAAAAAAACTAGACGAAGAAATAGAAAATCTAAAAACCCAAATGAACCAACAAGAGGAAGAACTGAAAAAAATCAACCAACAGTTGGAAAGTATCAAATATGACCCATCGGAGGAAGCAAAATTAAGCACACTTAAAGAGAAAGCTTTAAGAAAAAGGGAGCTACAAAAGGAGTTAAAAAACCTAATAGAAAAAATAAAGGAGA
>JAADES010000036.1 GCA_013153315.1 Aquificota bacterium | reverse complement strand
AAAAAATGTATTTAATATCTTTTCAATGTTTTGTAGTTCCTCCTGTTTAAATTGTTCGGCAAGTTTATTTATGCTTTCTTTCTTTGCTTTTAAAGTTGATAGCTTTTGTTGAAGGTTTTTAAATTTCTCTTTTTTTTCTTGTATCTCTCTTGAGGAAAGTAGTTTCAGCAATTTTTCTTTTATGGAAGCAAATTTAAGTTTTTTAGCTTTTTCGGCAACCTCATCAAAAATAAACTTTTTAAATTCCTCAAATTCTTTTACAAGTTCCAGGTATCGTTTGTCTCCTTTTCTTACCAAACGCAGGTTAAAAGTAAAAATTTTTAAATCTTTAACATCTTCCGAGCTTAGGAATTGGGAAAGTTTTTCTCTTACAAATTCTTTTAATCGGTCTATTTTTTTAGGGTCTTCTAAGTAAAGGGTTGGGTCTTCGAAAATATTAATTACATACGCTAGCTGAGTAGAATGCTTTTCCATCAGTTCCTTTAAAAGGTTTTCTATTTCCTTTGTGTAAGGCCTAAGGGAGGGTGCAACAAAAACTAACAAGTCCGCTTTATGGAGATATTTAAATAGTGCCGCTTCGTGTTCTTTCACGGCAGATGATAATCCCGGAGTATCTACCAATACTATATTTTCCAAACGGGGTTCATCTATGCACAAGAGTTCTGTAAATTTATCCAGTTTTTTTCTTTGAACTATATCGCAATTAGTAACCAAAACAACGCGGTTGGTGGTGGGTAAATCTCTTTCGGCCAACACATTTTGACCTATTAGGGTATTAATTAAGGAAGACTTTCCGGCGTTGTATTCTCCTACAAAAGCTATATGAACCTTATCTATAGATTTTTCCAAGTCGTCCACATACTGGTTTAGGTAGGCAATATTTAAATCCTGAAAAAGGGAACGAATTTCTTGAAAGATTTCCTTCATTGGGTTTTAAGTTTATTGTCAAGCAAAGGAATATGGAACTAAAACCCGAAAAGTAGAATTTCGCGTCAATCTTTATCCGACTTTTCTTCCATGGGCCAACCTATTTGTTTTAGGTAGTTTTTAACCTTTTCATGGTTTTCCAATAGGTCGTCCACAATGTTTTCTAATAGGGTTAAATATAGTTCCTCTTTGGGGACTTCTCCCTTTTCTACCAAGTTCTGAATTTTCTCCCAGGCAGAATTTACAGAAAGGGAGGAATCAAAAATTTCTTCCAACTGATTGTTTAAATTTTTCTTTTTGTCCATTGAGAGGAAATATAAAAGGGGTTAAACGAAAATCATCCCCGCATAGGCTACAACACTACTGTAATCTCCGGTAACTTGGCCGGAATTGGTATAGTCCACCAAAATGCCTTTTTGTGCCCCCAACATTTTTGCCGCTTCGACACCTACAACGGCAGGAATAACTCCGCACATGGAAATGTTATAGCGGAATACCCTTTCGTAAAGGCATGCTGTATCTAATTTTTCTAAGCATTCCAAAGCTAGGCTGTCTAATTCTTTTGCCCTTTCGGCCGGTATATAGTGGGACATGTCGGAGCTTATTACTATTAGGACATCGTCTTTATAGTCCATTAATACTTTCCCTAATTGACGGCCTATGTAAACGGCATCTTCGTAGCGTAAAAGACTTAGAACTATCGGGGTAATTTTAAATTCCTTTTCGGCAAACACCTGGAGGAATGGCAATTGAACTTCCAAAGAGTGTTCAAATTTATGGGCGTCCTCATCAGGGGTAAAGCCGTAAATTTTTATCAACCTGTCGCGGATTTCCTTATCTATCTCCACAACACCTAAGGGGGTTTCCCAAGCATCACCGTCGTAAACCGAGACAGGGGCACCCATTCCGGTGTGGTTGGGGCCTAAGATGACCACATGGGAAGGTATTTCTATTCTTTTGTAAACTTCGCAGGCGGTTTTTCCGCTGTAGATATATCCCGCGTGGGGAACCATTACCGCTTTGGCTTTAATTTTTTCACCCGTGTAAGGTTCTCCACAAACAAACTTTATTAGTGCCAATAATTCTTCCTTATCGGCAGGGTAGAAAGTCCCCGCCACCGCGGGGGGTCTCACTTTTAATGCTTCCATAGCAAGTTATGTAATTTAGGATTTCCCTAAAGAGTTTTTTCTAAGATTATCCTTGTGGAGTTGGAAAGGTTAATAACCCAACTTGGGAAATTCAAAGTTTTAAAAATTTCCAACTGCGGGGAAATAAAGGGAGAAGTGTCCATTTCAGGAGCTAAAAATTCCGCTCTTCCTCTTTTGGCGGCCTCCCTACTAGTAGAAGAACTAACTTTGGAAAACTTTCCTATTTTGTTGGACACCCTCTACGGGTTAAAAATTCTCCAAAACCTCGGAAAGGAGATAATTCTCTATCCCGAAACCAACAGGGTAGTAATTAGAGGAACCGTAAAAGGAAATAAAGTAGACTACCAACTGGCGGGACTTTTTAGGGGTTCGATACTTTTTTTAGGCGGGTTGCTCGGCTCTATGGGTAAAGCCCAGATAGCCCAACCGGGGGGATGCCCGATAGGAAAAAGACCTATAGACCTACATCTAAAGTTTTTACAAAGCTTAGGGTGTCAAATTGAGCAAGAGGGTGACTTTATTACGGTTAAATTGCCCCCAAAACCCAAAAGACGAGAATTTACCTTTGAAAAAATTACGGTAACGGGAACCGAAAATGCCCTGTTAACTTTAACAGCCCTTGAAGGGGAATTCATTTTGAAAAACGTAGCACTCGAGCCGGAAGTTTTAGACTTGGTTTCCTTTCTTAGGAAATTGGGGGTAAAAATAGAAATCTTTAACAGGACTTTTAAAATTGTTGTTCCTCGCAAAAAAGAACTAAAACATAGTTTGACGCACCAAATAATACCCGACCGAATAGAGGCGGGAACATTTTTAGTGTTAGGAGCTTTGTTGGGAAACCCTTTAAAGGTTAAAGGTTTAAATGTTTTCCACCTGAAGGCTGTTATAGAAAAACTCCAAAAGGCGGGAGTTAGGTTAAAAGTAAAAAGCCCCGGCGAAGTGGAAGTTTATAAATCAATCCTTAGAGGGGATAACTATTTAGAAACCCAACCCTACCCCGGTTTTCCCACCGATATGCAGGCCCAATTTATGGTTTTGTATGCTTTGGCAAAGGGGCGGTCGGTAATTGTGGAAAAAATTTTTGAAAACCGTTTCCAACACGCCCACGAGCTAAAAAAAATGGGAGCCAAGATAAGGATAGAGGGAAATAAAGCTTTTATAGAGGGGGTGGAAAAACTTAAAGGGGCTTCGGTAAAGGCGACCGACCTTAGGGCTAGTGCCGCCTTGGTTATTGCCGGGGCTGTTGCCGAGGGAGAGACAACCATTTCCAACATCCACCATCTTCTTAGAGGCTACGAAAAATTTGACCAAAAGCTGGCCTCCTTAGGTTGTCGATTGAAGCTGTTTTAAAATTTCCAAATCCCTCTTGGTGTTTAAATTGAAACAGACATTTTTATTAACACCGTGGGTTAAAAGATAATCCTCTTCCCAAATATAAAAGAAATCCAAAAACTGTTTCATCGAAAGGTTTTTCTTTTTAATAGCTTCCTCCAAAAGGGGTAAAAGCCTTTTAGAGTAAACTCCGCAGGTAAAGTGATATTTTCCTCCCAAAGAAGGAATAAAACCTAAATACTTGTCCGAATAGGAAAAAGTTTTAACAAGCATTAAAAAGGTATCGTCCAAAAGAGGTAAGTCGGCCGAAAGGAATAGGTTAAAAGTTTTATCGGAATGGGCTAAGCCTGTCAAAATTCCCACCAAAGGAGTTTGAAGGTCGGAATATAAATCCTTCAAAAGGGGGAGGTTTAAGCTTTCATACTTTGTTAAATTTTTTGCAATAACCCAAGTGGGAAAATGTCGGGATACTTTCCTAAAAAGGGAAAGTATTAAAGGAGTTCCCTTAAACGGGTATAAAGTTTTATCTTCCCCGAAGCGGCGGGAAAAACCTCCCGCCAAAAGGTAGGCGTTCATAAGTATCTATTGAGCCTTTTCAAAATGTTTGGGGTCAACTATATAGGTTTGGGAAATGCCATCTTTTGCCGTAACACCTATTAGTCGGTCTGCCAAATAGGCTACGCTTTCGCGAAGGGTAACCACTATAAATTGGGCCTCTTTGGAGTATTGTTTTATTAGCTCCCCAACCTTTAAGGCGTTCGCTTCGTCCAGGTGGGCGTCAACCTCATCAAAATAGTAGAAGGGGGCGGGTTTATAACGCTGGAGGGCAAAAATCAATGAAAGGGCCGCCAAGGTTTTTTCTCCGCCCGACATAGCTTCCAAATATTTGACATCTTTTCCGCGGGGTTTGACCACCAAGTTTATACCGCTTTCAAATAACTTTTCCGGCCTCTCTATTTCCATATAAGCCTTTCCGCCGGGAGAAAGAAAGGAAAAAATTTCTTTTAGATGTTTGTTTATTGCGTTAAAGGCCTTTAGGAAAATAGTTCTCTTTCGGTTTTCTACTTCTCTTATAAATTCCAAAATAGCTTTCTTTTCCCTCAACAGGGTTTGATACTTCTCTTTAGTTTCCCTATGGCGGTCTTGAACCTCTTTTAATTGTTCCTCCGCACGGAAATTTACTTGTCCCAACCTTTGGATTTTTTCCTCCAATTCCTTTTTAAGTTTTTTAAGAAATCTTTCTCCCTCTTTGGGTTCTTCTATGCTAACCTCCGAAGGAAGTTTTCTTTTAATGTCTTCAAAACTTTGTTGTATTCGGGAAATTTCCACCAAAAGGTTTTCCCGCTTTTTGTTGAGCTCCTCCAGTTGTTCTTCTATCAATGACTGCTGTCCTTTTAGGTCTTGGATTTCTTCCCTTAGTCGGGACTGTTTTTCAGTTAGGGCATAAATGGTATCACCCAATTGCTTTTTTTGCTCTTTGAGGTTTTCCAATTCTTTTTCCAATTGTCGAATTTGTTGGTCTATTTCTTGGATTTGGGTTTTTAGATTCTTTTCTTCCTCGTGGAGATTTGACAAAGTTTGTTCTTTTTCCCTTATTTGGTTTTGGAGTTTTAAAAGTTCTTTTTCCAAAGAGTGGAATTGGTTTTGTTTTTCCTCCAGGAGTTTTTCAATGTCCTTTAGTTGGCTTTTTAGAATTTGAAGCCCGCTTTGGGATAGGGTTTTAAAAAGTTCTTCCCTACGGTGGTTGAGTTCCTCCAGTTTGTGGTCTATCTCTTCTATTTGTTTCGAAAGGGTTTCCAGCTGCTTTTGTTTTTCCTCCAATAGATTTTCCAGATAGGCTATATATTCCCGCCCCTGTTTAATTTGATTTTCCAAAGATAGGAGCTTTTCCTTTTTTTGGTTTTGGAGCTTTTGGAGCTCCTTTAACTGCCGCTGAAGTTGGTAATACAAGCCTTGGGTATTAAATAATTGTTCCCTTGTTTGCTCTAAAAGTTTTTGTAATTTTTCCTCTTTTCTATTTAGGTCATTTAATAGTTGTTTAAGTTCCTCCAGTTGGCCTTTTATGAAACTTTCCCTTAAGAGGGAGCTTGTTCTTATATGTCCCCCGCTAATGGTTCCCCCTTTTTCAAATAGTTCCCCTTCGAGGGTAACCATTCGGTAGATACCTATTCCTAGTTTTTTGGCTGTTTCGAAATCCCTAACCAGGATTGTATCTCCGAAGGTAAATAGAACTGCCTTCTCGAATTTAGGGTCGTATTCAACCAAGTTGTAGAGGTAATCGATAACGCCGTTTATCCTCGGCAGGTAATCCAAGCGGTGGGGTCTAACGCGGTTTAAAGGTAGGAAGGTCAATCTTCCTAAGCGGTGGGTCTTTAGATAGTCGATACATTTTTTGGCTACATCTTCGTTTTCTACCACCACATACTTCAGGCGGTTTCCTCCGCCCACCTCGATAGGCAAAAGGTGTTCCTCTTCTTTTACCCTTATTAGGGAGGCTACCGTTCCGTAAACCCCCTCTATGTGTTTCTTTAATTCTTCCACCACTTGGTTTTCACCAAAGCCGTTTTCGGTTTCTAATTGAAAAATCCTTTTTAGGGTGGCTTCCCTTTCTTCCCTTACCTTTTTGAGTTGGATTTCCAACCGTTTTACTTTTTCCGAAAGTTGTTCGTATTCCTTTTTTGTCCGAGAAAGTTTTTCTTCTAAATCTTTTTGTCCGCTTTCCTTTTTAAGGGCTTCTTCCAAAAGTTTTTTTTCCTCTTGAAGTTGCCGAAGATGGTTTAAGGTTTGTTCCAATTTTAGGTTTAGGCGGGTAATCTCTTCCTTTAAAGTTTGAAAGAGTTTTTCCTTTTGCTGTTTTTCCTCGGAAAGTTCCCTTAAAGTTTTCTCGGTTAGGGATAGTTCCTCCAAAGCCTCTTTTAGTCGTAGCTCTATTTTTTCTATCTCCTTAACAAGGTTTTCTTTTTTCTCCCTTAGGGGTGTTATCTCTCTTTCTTCTAGTTGGTTTAACCGATAATGTTTTTCCTCGGAAAGTTTTTTTAAGGTTTTTATCTCCTCTTGGAGGAAAATCTTTAACTCCTTAATTTCCTCTCTATGGGCGATGAGTTTAGTTTTTTTCTTTTGTAGGTCTTGAAGGGTATTTTTAATAAATTCCTCGGCAGAAGTTAATTTTCCCAGTTGCTCCCTGTAGGGGGAAAGTTGGCTTTCGATTTGGGTCAAAAGGTTTTCCTTTTGGGTAATTAGGCGGTTAATTTCTTCCCTTTTACTTTTTAAGGATTCTATTTGTTCCTCCAAGGGACGGAGTCGGGAAGTTAATTCCTCCTTCTGACGGATAATTTTTGTTAGCTCCTTTAAGAGGAGTTTTATTTCTACCTCTCGGAGTTGTTTTTTTATTTCCCTGTAGAGGTGGAGATTTTCCTTATCCCGTCGGAGGGTTTTTAATTGCTCCTCAAGTTGGGACAGAATTATGCCCAACTCTTTCAGTTTTGCTTCTATTTGCTGAAGCTCGTTAAGGGCTTGGTTTTTCTGTTGGTCGAACTCGCCTATTCCTGCTATCTCTTCTATAAGTTTTCTTCGCCCTACGGGGGTCATTTTAAGGAAATGGACGATATCCCCCTGAAGGACAATGTTGTAGGCAGTTTCCGTTATTCCCGCCCGAGAGAGTAACTCTTTAACCTCTTTTTCTTTTACGGTTTTTCCGTTTATTTTGAATACCGTTCGGCCGCTCGGATAAACCCTTCGGGAAAAGATAATCTCTTCGGCCTCTATGGAAAAGGCTCCTTCGTTTTTAAAGTGAACTTCAACCTCCGCGTATTGGGCTTTTTTATTGCCCTTACTCCATATAAGGTAGGAAAGATTTTTAGCCCTCAAAACTTTGGAAGAAGCCAAACCGAGGGCAAAACTTATAGCGTCCCCTATGTTGGATTTACCCGCCCCGTTGGGCCCGACTATTGCTATAAAGCCCTCCCCCAAAGGAATTTCCTTCCTTTTAGGGCCATAGGATTTAAAACCTTCAACAACAAGTTTTGTTATATAAGCCCTACCTACTTGGGTTTTATCTTTGGTTATTTCCAACCCTTTGTTGGTTGACATCGGTTTTTCAAAGGTAGAAATTTAAAGGAATCAAAAAACCGAAGGAGGAAAAATTACCCTCCGAAGAAGAGCTTTTTCAACTCAACCATTTCCCTCAAGGTAAGCTGTCCGGGGGCAAAGGCTTTATCCAAAGCACAGTAGGAAATTATTGAATTAAAGGCAAAACCCGCAACACGGGAAATTTTCCCTTTTGCCCCCATAGCGATAGATACGGTAGGAATAGGTTGGCGTCGGGCAACGCAAAGCAGACGGGAAACATCTTCCAGCTCGTGGGCGTAAAAAGATACTTTGGCTACATCGGCACCCGCCGCCACCATTTGTTGAAATATCTCTTCTATTTCTTCCTCGGGAGGGGTTTTTTCAAAATCGTGATAGGAAAGGATTAATTTTTTATTGTTTTCCCTAACAAGGGTTTTAACCGTTTCCCTCTCCAACTCGGGGGCTTGAAGCTCTATATCTACAAAATCTGCCAAAGGTGTTAAATGTTCGTAATACTCCAAACGGTTTTCTATTTTTCTTTTACCTCCCTCCTTGGGGTCTCGAACGGTTAATATCCCAAGGAGGTTTAACTCCTTACCGTAGCGGAGCACATCTTTACAATGTTCCAAAGAAAGGTTTTCAAAGCTATCTATGCGATATTCCACCGCATCGGCACCCAAAGTTTTGGCCCTTTTAAGGTTCAAAGTGAATTGTCTATCGTCCAAAGATACCGCTATTAGCATGCTTAAGATAGTGTAGATGGTTCTTTGTTTTGAAATTCCTACAAATTTAGACGTTAAGATTTTTAGAAATAGAAAAAAAACAGAAAGAAATTAACCAACGAGGTCTTTAAGATAGTCGGGAACTTCTTTTTTCTTTTTGCTTTTTTTCCCGAAAATTTTATCCACAATTTTGGGGGCATAAATAAAGATAACCGAACCTATTACGGCGGTAGTAATTACGAAAATCGCACTTAAAGGTTGGAGATTTTTGGGAGCCATAGCGGTAACCACAATGGAGAATTCTCCGCGAGGTATCATTTCCAACGCCGCCCTTAGAGAGAGTTTAGGAGAGTATCCCGCCATAAGACCGCCTATGTAAGTGCTGATAATCTTTCCTACAATAGCCAATATTACCAACAGAATTAGGAATATCGGATTAGGCAATTCATTTATTGCGGGTATAGAGGCACCGAAGTTGTAGAAGAATATTGCCATTGAAAGTTCCTTTAGGTCGTTAAGGCTTTTTTCTATCTCTTCGGCAAAAGGTGTTTCACCGAACATTAGACCTAAGATGAAGGCTCCCAGAACCTCGCTAATACCGAGTAATTTAAAACCACCCGCTACCAACAGTAGCAAACCGAGCATTAGCAGAATTAAGTCTTCCCCGCCGGTTAGGATTTTTTCTAAGTAGTGGGTAATTCGCGAAAGCACTATCTTACCAACTACTATGGAGACCCCAACAACAATGAACATTAGAACAATATTCGCTATTATGTGGGCGGGGCTTACCTGCCCTTGAGTTATACCAAATAGGATTGAAACCAGAACAATAGCCACAATATCCTCGAAAATCAGAATTCCCAGTATTAGTTCCGTTTCGGGGTTAATAAGTCTTTTGTAATCGATTAAGAGCTTGGCGATTATGGAAGTCGAAGAGGGATAAACAATTGTTGCTATGAATAGGGCCTCCACAAAGGAGAAGCCAAACAATAACGCCAGACCCAAAGGCGGGAAAAAGTTTATTACAAAGTCCGCTATTCCCGCCTTCCACGATTTGGCTGTCATCGACTTTAGCTTTTCGATATTGAACTCCAGCCCGATGAAGAAGAAGAGCAGAATTAAACCAAGCTCCACAAAGAAGTGCAAATGTTCGGGATGGATAAAATCTTTAGTAAAAAGCCCTAAAAAAATTATAGGTATTAGGGCGGGAATACCGAACCTTCGTGAAAGTAAAATCGCAACGTAAATTAAAAACAGTGCTAATCCTGAGTAAAATAAAGCCATAATTTTATAAGATTTATATTCGACTTTTCAAGTGCCAATTACTAAAGACCGGGAAAGGAAATTTAAGGAGGAAGGTGTTTAATTTAAGTTTGGAAGCCTTTATTAGATTTGCATATTGACAATTTCTTTATAAGCGGCCACCGCTTGGTCTCGTATTTTAACCAACAGCTCGAGGGAGATTTTAGCCTTCTGAGCTTGGACGGAAATTTCATAAAGGGGAACATCTTTGCCCTCTATAAATTCCTTTTTAAGTTCCAAGGATTTTTTTATCTGCTGGTCTACCGCGTACACAAATTTTTTAAAGTCCTCCACGGGGTTATTTTGAGTGCTTTCCTTTGTTTGGAAAGCCTTTTCAAAATCCGATGTTAGAATAGAATTAACTTGCATCGAGATTTATTTTAATCCCTCAAAGAGGTTTAAATATTTTTGAGCAACCCTATCGGCGGAAAATTCTTTAACTTTTGTCAAAGCATTGTTTTTTAAAGATTGATAATAACTTTGGTCGGTAAGGATTTTTATAAGAACCTTTGCATAGGCTTCTTCGTTAGGGTAGTCTACCAAAGGACAACAATCTTTTAAAACCTCAACATGCCCCCCTCTGGTTTTAAAAGCTACGGGGGGAATACCCAAGGCCATACTTTCGAGAATAACCAAAGCTAAACCTTCCCATAGAGAGGTTAAGGCTAAAACTTTACTCCGTGCTATGTATTTGAAGGGATTTTCCTTCCACCCCAGGAGGTGCACATTATTTTCCAAACCTAAATTAGTTATTTGGTCTTCAAGTTTCCTTCTTTGGGAACCGTCTCCTATAAGAACCAATTGGGCGGAAGGAATTTCTTTAGCAACCCGAGCGAAGATGTTTATAAGGTGGTTTAACCCCTTTTGGATTTCCATTCGTGCGACATTAACAACGGTGGGTTGCTGAAAAACTTTTTCCAGATAGGGTTCTATAGGCTCTTTGGCCTTTTGGCGGACAAGGTCTGTGTCTATTGGATTGTGGATAACCTTTATTAAATCCTTAGGAAGAAAGAAAGCTTCTATTAA
This sequence comes from Aquificota bacterium, assembly GCA_013153315.1. Lineage (GTDB taxonomy): Bacteria > Aquificota > Aquificia > Aquificales > QOAS01 > QOAS01. The sequence continues at coordinate 1,816 of JAADES010000036.1, read as the reverse complement.
GTCCTGCTTAACACTTTCGGATACGGCTACTATAGCATCCAACTTTTGGAATAGTTTTCTAACCAAAAACCGATAAGGTAGATGGTACCAACGGTTATAACTTAGGTAGTTGTCGCTATTATGAACTGAACCAACGAGGTTTGTCTTAAAGTTTTTCCCCTTAAGGATTTTAGATAAAGCCATTACCACAGATTGAGGTCGCATAAAACCCAGACAGACATCTATTTTTTCATTTTCGAAAATTTCCGCCAGCTCCAATGCCCGTTGAAGGTCTCCTTTACCTTTTAAAACCTTTATTGGGAGTTTTGTCTCTATTTCTATCGGTGGTTTGTTAATAATAAAAACCACCTTGTGGCCCTGTTTTACAAATTCCTTAGATAGCATAGAGGCTATACGTGCGGTTGCCGATATTCCCCAAAGGTTATTTAAGTAAAGGGTTATATGCATAGGAAAAAATTACTTAACAAGATTTTTATAGTATTGCAGTATTTCCTGCTGTTGTTTTATAAAACTTGCTAAGTCTCTCTTTATGTTCAAAAAGAAACTGTCCGCTATAGGGGTGGCCAACGATGTAAACAAAGGTAAGTATTCACCTTTTGGTGGGAAATACCTATCAAAGGTGTAAGTTTTTAACATTTCCAAAGTAGGGTTTACCGAACTTTTAAAAACATACAAAGCAAGGACTATTCGGATTTTATAACCAAAGGAGTTTTTTACTCCTGTGTTGGTTTCCTTTTTTTGGATTAACTCCCATATATATACCTCGGGAAAGGTTAGGGTTATGGTGTAGTCGGTTCCCAGCCCGCGGTTTAAGAAAAGCTCCACATTTTGGGAGAGTAGCCAATTTATAAGGCGGGTTTTTAACTCGGTGGTAAGGACTTTTAAGAATTTTTGAGTGTTATTATCGTAGCGTTTAATGCTGTTGTCGGTGGTTTTAGTATCGAAATAAATCTTTAGCGTATAAACAGGGTTTTGTTTTTGGGGTAGGGTTAATTTAGTTGGGCCACTGTTTAATACCGCCGAATTTGCTATCCCGGTAAAGGAGAGTATTGAAAAAAGAAAATAACTTAAAAAGGTATTCCGCTTATTCTTCCACATATTTGAGAATATCCTCTATTTTTTTCCGAATTATGGCAAGTTGAGTTTGTTTTTTCTTTTGAACCAAGAGGTCGATAACCCTGGCGGCGGCTTGGGGCTCCATAGAGCTTAATATTTCTCCCGCCCTTCTGGGGTTGGGTAATTGCAATAAGACTTCGGCGGCCACCGAAGGTTTTGTTTGGGATAGAATTTCTCCCGCACTGTCGGGGTCGGCTCTTTGTATTATTTCCAGCAATTTTTTTATTTTTTCTTTTCTCTCTTCCTCCTCCTGCTGTTGCATTTTAAATATCTGTTGCAGGAGCTGTTTTATTTCTTCTTCCTTTTTTAGGAGGAATTCTTTCTTTTCCTCTATGAGTTTTTCCTTTTCGTTTAACTTTTGAAAGCTCTTCAGGAGTTTTTCCGCCAGTTGGTTAAACTCTTTGTTCTGTATATCCAAATAAGGTTCCAGCAGGATTTTCTGATAGGGAGGAACTTCCAATGGTTCTTGGTTTTCTTGAGCTTTTATAGGTTGTCTTAATCCAAAAAGCACCAATGTTAGGAAAACTATAGAAAGAAAACTTCCGTAGGTTTTTTTTAATAAAAATTGCTGGGAAAGGTTTTTTATTTCCTGTCGTGTTTCCTCTATTTGTTTTCTCTCTTTCAGTTTTTCCATAAATTTGGAAAGGGTTTTGTTTTCCAAATTGAGGCGTTTTATTTTTTCTTCCTGCTGTTTTAGGAC
>JAADES010000005.1 GCA_013153315.1 Aquificota bacterium | reverse complement strand
GCGGAGGGGGAGGGATTCGAACCCTCGGTGCCCGTAAATCGGGCACACGGCGTTTCCAGCGCCGCGCCTTCGTCCGCTCGGCCACCCCTCCGGCCGATTATTAATTTTCGAGTTCCGAATTTCATTAATATATCTTAAAACCTTTCCAAGGTCAAGGGTATTTTATCCCTCTTAAGGTTTTTCTCTTCAAAGTTAATATCCTCCTTAATGGACTTGTTTAGGGATTTTAGAAACCCCGAGTTGGTTAAAAAACTTTTAAAAGCCATAGAAAGGGAGCACGATGGTAAACCTCTCCGAATAATGGAAGTTTGCGGAGGTCACACCCACGCAATTATGAAATTTGGTCTAAACAAACTTTTGGAACCCTTGGGAATAGAATTTCTCCACGGGCCGGGTTGTCCCGTTTGTGTAATGCCCAAAGAGAGGATAGACCAAGCGATAGCCATAGCTCGGCAACCCAATGTAATCCTAACCACCTACGGAGATATGATGAGAGTCCCCGGTTCGGAAAGTTCTTTAATAAAGGAAAGGGCCCACGGGCGGGATATTCGGATGGTTTACTCTCCCCTAGACAGTGTAAAAATAGCTTTGGAAAACCCCGATAAGTTGGTGGTATTTTTCGCCATAGGTTTTGAAACTACAACACCGATGACGGCCGCTTTAATGGAGGTTATAAGAGAGCAAAAAATTAAGAATTTGCTTGTTCACGTTAACCACGTTCTGGTTATCCCGGCGATGGAGGCGGTTATGCACGAAAGCAAAATAGAAGCCTTCATCGGGCCGGGACACGTTAGCGCAATAATCGGAGGAAAAGCCTACGTTCCCTTTGTTGAAAAATACAAGGTGCCTGTTGTAATTAGCGGGTTTGAACCTACCGATATATTGGAGAGTGTATTAAAAATAATTCGTCAAAAAAATAACCGAGAGGCAAAGGTTGAAATCCAGTATACCCGTGCTGTAAGCTGGGAAGGCAACACCAAGGCCCAAGAACTTATGGCTAAATATTTCGAGGTTCGCGATAAGTTCCGTTGGAGGGGTTTGGGAGATATTCCGCGAAGCGGCTTAAAACTTAAAGATGAATATTCCCAATACGATGCCGAGGTTTATTTCGACCCTATCCTGCCTAAGGAGCCTATAGACGACCACAAATTATGCATATGTGGCGAAATCCTCAAAGGTAAGGCAAAGCCAACCGACTGCAAAATATTCGGAACCGCCTGCACCCCCCAAAATCCCGTCGGGGCCTGCATGGTTTCCTCGGAAGGGGCTTGCGCGGCCTATTACAAGTATTTGAGACACCAACTTTCGACTGTTTGATAATTGAACCCTATGAAGGAAAAAATTTTGTGAAGACCTTTTGAAGGATAAAGAAAAAAATAAACAAAGAAAGGTTTTATTTTTCTCCGTAGGCTTTTTCCCCGTGAAGGTTGGTATCCAAACCTTCGATTTCCACCTCTTGGGGAACCCTTAGACCTATTATTTGGTCTACCACCTTTAGGAGGATAAAAGTAACTATGGCCGTATAGAGGACTACGGTAATTATTCCCACCAGTTGGGGGAAGATTAGCGAAGCACTACCGTAGAATAGCCCGTTTACACCGCCCACCGATTTGGAGGCAAATAGGGCGATGGCAAAAGTTCCGACTATTCCTCCCACACCGTGAACGCCCCAAACGTCGAGGGCATCGTCGTATTTAAATTTTGGCTTAGCCCAAACTACTGCGGCAAAACAGGCCAAGCCGCCCAGAAGTCCGATAATTAACCCGCCTATTACATCGACAAAGCCGGCGGCGGGGGTTATGGTAGCAAATCCCGCTATTACACCGGTCATGAAACCGAGGGTTGTGGGTTTTCCGAATTTAAGCCATTCCAGACCTGCCCAAACCAAAGCGGCAACGAAGGCGGCCAAAACGCTAACAAAGGCGGCTGTTATTGCCTGATAGTTGATAGCCAAAGCACTACCTCCGTTGAAACCGAACCAACCGAAGGCCAACAGTCCCGTTCCCAATGCCACCAAAGGCAGGTTGGAGGGTATTAGAACCGCCTCTTTTCTTTTTCCTAAAACATAGGCGCCAACCAAGGCGGCTATACCGCTGGTTGCGTGAACAACCAAACCACCGGCAAAGTCTTTAACCCCCAGTTGGGAAAGAAATCCGCCTCCCCATATCCAGTGGGCTACGGGTGCATAAACGAAGGTGAACCATAAGGCCCCGAATAATAGCCAGGCGGAAAATTTCATTCTTTCTATGTAGGCACCCGCTATTAGCCCGACCGTAATGGCGGCGAAAGTCATTTGGTAGAAGATAAACAGATAGTGGTAGAGGTTGGGCGCTTCGGGTGCCGGTTGAGTGGGCGATGTATTTAGCAGTAGGAAGTTCTTAAGCGTCCCAATCACCGAAGCTATGTCGCCACTGAAGGCTAAGGAATAACCGTAAATGACCCAGAGAATACTAACCAACGCAAAGGAGCCCATCACCATATAAATGGTGTTGAGCATGCTCTTGGTGCGCGTCAGGCCTCCGTAAAAGAGCGCCAGTCCTGTAAATCCCATTACAAAGACCAGAGCGGTGGCCACCAAAATCCAAACGTTGTCCGCCAAAACAATTGATGTTTGTCCCATAGAGGGATATTAATCACAACTTTGCCCCCAAAAGGGAAAACAATATGTTAACTTTTGTGTTAACAAAATTGCAAAATACCTAGTAAGGCTTAAAAAGAAAAATCCCAATCAGGGAATTAAAAAACGGAACGACTAAGGTTAATTAAAAACTAATGGATTCCCTTATAGGAGAACTGACTATTTTTCTCTTCCTTATATTGCTTTCGGGATTTTTTGCCTCCGCCGAGGTGGCTTTTTTTAGTTTGAACTCCTTTATCTTGGAACGGTTTGGAAATAACAAGATTACCCGACTGATAAAAAAACTTCTATCGCGGCCGGTGGAGTTAATTATTACAATCCTCGTAGGGAACGAGATTGTAAACATTTTTATATCCTCTTTGGGGACTAAACTTTTAAAGGACACCTTCGGGGATGCGGGGGTTGCCTTAGGAACGGTTTTAATTAGCCTGTTGATTTTCTATTTTGGAGAGGTTATTCCCAAGAATGTAGCCCTACACTTTCCCGAAATATTGGCAAGGATTTACGCCTTACCCATCTACGTTTTCCATATCATCATAGCGCCCCTAAGGTGGGTTTTTGTTAAACTTTTCGGCCCCCTAATAGAGAGGGTGGAAAAAAAGAAAGAACTCCAACTAACGGTGGACGAATTAATCTACCAGCTGGAGGAAGGTTTAAAACACGGCGAGTATGACCCCCAAGAGGTGGAAATGGTCAAAAAGGTTTTGGAGCTTTCCGAAACAACCGTGGAAGAGATAATGACCCCCCGAACGGATATCTTTGCTTTGGAGGAGCATAAGAAGGTCAAAGAGGTTTTAGACCAAATTGTGGAAAAAGCCCACAGTAAGGTTCCCCTCTATGTGGAAAACCTCGATAGCACCACCGGGGTTTTATATACAAAAAACCTCCTACCGACGGAGGATAATCTCGATAAAAAACTGGTGGAGTTTAAAAAGGCTATATCCTTTGTTCCCCAACTGTTGGACTTGGAAAGTTTAATAAACGAATTCAAGAAACAGAAAACCCAAATATTTATGGTGGTGGACGAACACGGGGGAACGGCGGGGTTGGTCACCTTTTCCGACTTCCTTTCCCACCTTTTGGGTCGAATGGTGGAAGAGTGGAGCCAAGAACAAATTAAACAGATTTCCAAAAATGTCTATTTGGTGGATGCCTCCATAAACATAGAGCTTCTGGCCCAAAAGTTGGGTTTAAAGCTCCCCGAAGATTACGAATATTCCACCTTGGGAGGTTATCTAATATCCCACTTCAAAGGGTTGCCTAAAAAGGGAACAACTATAGAGGTGGACGGTTTTAAATTTGTTATCCTCTCTTTGGACAACAACCGAATTAAGACCGTTAAGGTTATCGTTCCTTCTTAATTTTTTCAAACAATATTAGTTTCCTATGAACATCTTCCAAATGATGAAACAGTTAAAGAGCCTCCAAGATATGGTTAAAAACTTTAAAGAAGACCTTGAAAAGGAGATTATTACCTACGAGGATGAGACCTGTAAGTTGGTGGCCAACGCCGCCGGTAAGCTTTTGGAAATAAAAATAAAAACCTCCGACTGTAAGGATTTGGAAGAAAAACTCCTAAAGGCTTTTGAGGAACTTCACAAGTTAACCAAAGAGAGGGTTAAGGAAAAAATGGACAACTCCCTTTTGGGGGGATTTGGTTTTTAAAGCCTTAAACCTTTTAACGTTTTTCAACCACACCAACCACCTTTAGGTTTACCTTTTTATCCAATTCGGCGTAGGAAAGAACGCTGTACTGGGGAAGGTAATTCTCCAAAACCTTTTTCATGTAGGGTCTTATTTCGGGTGCGGTTACCAAAACGGGTTGGGCTCCCAATTTGGAAAACTGTTCCATCAGCCTTTCCAGCTGGGGTTTTACCACTTCGGCGACCACCTTCATAAAGTCGGATTGGCGATTTTGCTCAACATAGCCCAACAGCTCACTTTCCAGCATAGGGTGCAAAACTGCGGCGTAAATGTTTCCGTTTACCGCGTAAAGTTTGCTAATGAGCGGTGCCAAAGCCCTCCTAACATGCTCGGTCAAGTTGTCTATATTCTTCTCGGCGGGGTAATAATCGGCCAAGGTTTCCAGAATGGTTAGCATATCCTTGACAGGTATTCCCTCCCTTAAAAGGTTTTGAACCACCCTATGGATAACCGATATGGGTACCTGATTGGGAACTATATCTTCAACCACCTTGGGGTATTTCTTTTTCAAAGCCTCTATAAGTTGCAGAATTTCGTTTCGGCTGATAATCCTCCAGAGGTTCTTTTTAATAACCTCCGATAGGTGGGTTACCAATACCGTTTCGGGGTCAACCACCATATAACCCATCTGTTGGGCTTTCTCACGGGAGGTAAAGGGTATCCAGTAGGCTTTTATTTTAAAGGCGGGGTCGTAGGTTTCTATTCCTCCGGGAGGGGGAGCTTTGGCCATACCCGTATCTATAGCCAGATACATGTCGGGGTAGAGGACAAAACGGTCTTCTTCCACGCCCTTAATCAAAATACGGTATTCGTTGGGCTTAAGCTCGAGGTTGTCCCTAATGTGAATAGGATGGATAATAACCCCGTAGTCTTCGGCCAATTTTCTACGAAGTTTTCTTATTTTTTGGGCGGCCTGACCTCCCTGTTTTTCATCAAAGAGGCTGATAAGCGAATAACCGATTTCGAGCGTTACGGGGTCGGGCTGGGGAATATATTCTTCGGGCTTTTCCTCCTCCTGCTGTTTTTCCTGCTGTTTTTCTTTTTCCTTCTTTAGGTAATCCTCAATTTGTCGTAAGGTTTCCCTTTCGATTTCCCTTTTGGCAAAGTAATAGGCGGTTGCCAATATAGCCGAAAGTATTAAAAAGGGAACTTTGGGAAAACCGGGCACCAAAGCGAAGGCAAACAAAAGGCCGGCCGAGTAGAGCAATGCGTCGGGGTAGCGTTTAATCTCCTCAAGAAAGGCCCTTCCGACCTCGTCGCGGGAAGCAACCTTGGTAACCAAAATAGCGGTGGCGGTAGATAGGAGCAACGAAGGAATTTGAGAAACCAAACCTTCACCGATACTTAGAATTGTGTAGGTGTGGAGAGCTTCGCTAATAGGCATACCGTGCTGGAAAACACCTATGGCCAAACCGCCCAATATTGAAAGTATCAAGATAAGTAGGGCCGCTATTACGTCCCCTTTGATGAATTTTGAAGCACCGTCGAGCGAACCGTAGAAGTCGGCCTCTCTCTGGAGCTGTTCCCTACGCTTTTTAGCCTCTTCTTCTGTTATAAATCCCGCGTTCAGGTCGGCGTCTATGGCCATCTGTTTACCGGGCAATGCGTCCAAAGTAAAACGGGCGATAACTTCGGAAATTCTTTCCGCTCCGCGGGTGATTACAACGAAGTTAATGATGATGAAAATTAGGAAAATTAAAACACCGACTATTAAAGAACCTCCAACCACGAATTCACCGAAAGATTGGATTAGATGACCGGCCGCATCGGGGCCTTGGTGTCCGTAAAGCAAAATTCTTCGGGCGGCGGCTATATTTAGCGATAGTCTTAGCAATGTTCCCAAAAGAAGGGCGGTAGGGAATACTGAAAATTCCAGCGGTTCTTTAACCAAAATCGCCAGAATAAGCATTGTTAGGGCGTAGGCTATGCTGAAGGTTAGCAGGACATCCAAAAGCGGCGCCGGTATTGGGAAAACTATGGCAACCAGAATGAAAATTACAAAAAAGACAGCCAAAAATACCGTTTTGTTATTCATGTTAGGGCGAAAATTCTAATTTAGGAGAGCCAAAATTTAGGAAGAGGGTTTAGGAATTTTATAAATAATCAAAATGTTGGTTTGGGTTCCGTTGTTGTAGCTGGCTTGAACCCTTATTGTGTAAAGGGTAGCGTTATCCGAATCGCACTTTTTTAAAAGGTAAGCTTGGGCGGTTATATTTGAAGCTTTTAAAGTTTCCTCGATTTCGGGGGGAAGGTCTATAGGGCAGGGTTCTTCGTTGTCGGAACATCCTACGTCGCAGGTTGTTGTGTCAACGGTAAAATTTCCTGTATTTATTTCTTGAAGTAAATCTTTGGCCACCGCCCTTGCCGCCTCTTGGGTAGTTTCAAACCGCTGCACATATGTGGTGCTTTGGACATATTTATTAAACAAAAGTCCTATAGCCGAAAGGGTTAAGGTTACAAAAACCAACACAAAAAGGGCGGTTATTAAGGACATTCCTTTACTGCTACCGAATTTTTTAGATATACCGACCGAGGGGTTTTTAAAATTATCAAACTCCATGGTTTTTATTATCTTCTTCCAAAGAAAGTAATAGACCGTTGAGCGGGTAAGGTTTTCCGCTATCATTGCCGACCAAGGAACGTAAGGTGTTTTAAAGAACTTCAAAAGGATAAAGGAGGGTATTAACCTAACCAGCCAAAAGTTGGAAAGGTTTACCACCAAAGGAATTTTGGTTTTTCCCAAACCTCTTATAGCACCCGCCAATACAAAAATTACCGCCATAAGGGGTTGGCTAAGGGCGATAATCCACAGATAGTGAACAGTCCAATATATAACCTCCCCGTCGTGGGTAAAAAACCTTGCTATAAGAGGTGAAAAAATACCTATAAGCAAACCTAAGGAGGTCATTATTACCATTGCCAAATAGAGGGTTGTTTTAACCCCCTTTTCTATCCCAAAGGGGTTTTTAGCTCCCCAATTTTGACCGGCCAAGGTGGTGGCGGCAAAGGAAAAAGCCATTCCTACGGTGAAGGAAATGGATTCAATTCTCAACCCTATTTGGAAAGCGGCCAAAACCGAAGTCCCGCAAAGGGCTACCAAACCTACAAAGACATTGTAGGAAAAACTCATAAAGGTTCTTTCCACACCGGTAGGTAGACCTACTTTTAAAATTTCCAACAGAGGTTTAATAGATAATTTCCACCTTCGGAAGGGATTTATAGCCTCTTCTTTCAGAAGGAAGGGAAGGTAAACTCCTATAGCCAAAGCTTCGGCGACACCTACAGCCCAACCGGCCCCTTGGGCTTCCAACCGTGGAAAGCCTAATAAGCCGTAAATCAAAACTAACGCCAAGGCTATATTTACCACCGTTGTAAAAATGGTTGCATAAAAAATTACCTTGGTCTTACCCAATCCGTTGAAGGCGGCATTAAAAACGTTGGTTATAAAGGCCAAAGGTAAAAGCAAAAATATCGGTTTTAAATAGGAAACAGCGACCTCCACAACCTCCGACGGTGTGGAGAATAGTTTTAGGAAAAAGCGAATAAAATTTTCTCCCGCCAAAGTTAAAGGAAGGGAAAATAAAACCGACAGAAGAATTCCCCAAAAAACGTAGACACCCGCTAAAGGAAAGGTTTTATCCTCTTTAGCCCCGCTTGCACCCACCGTTTGGGCAACTAAAACCGAAACACCGGTGTAGACCGTTGCCATTGTGGCATAGACAAACCACAAAAGGGTAGAGGCAAACCCCACCCCCGCAATGGTTTCCTTACCCAGAGGCGAAACCAACAGCAGGGAAACAAAATTTTGAACCGTATATAAGAGGTTGGAAAGAATTATTGGAAAGGCCAACGAAAGGACTTTTTTAATTATTTCCCTCTTGGGGGTATTTTCTTTTATTACCGCCGGTGGTGAAAAATTTTCTTTGGCCATTCCAAATTAATTTCTATGTCCAAATTGGTTTTATGTATTACCGCCGCCAGCGGGAGTATTTACGCCCAACGTTTTTTGGAACGGGCTTTGGAATTAAACCTCTCGTTGGATTGCATAGTTTCGGAAAACGCCCGAAGGGTTATTGAATATGAATTGGAAATTCCTTTTGAAGAGTTTCAAAAACATTACGCCCAAAGGGGGGTAAAATTTCACCCGCCCGAAGATTTTTTTTCTCCCTTGGCCAGCGGTTCGAGGCTTTCCCTTTACAGGGCGGTGGTGGTTTTACCCTGTTCGGTTTCCACCTTGGGGGCGGTAGCGGGCGGTATTACCGACAATTTAATTCACCGAGTTTGCGACGTAGCCCTAAAAGAGAGGGTTGATTTAATAATGGCGGTTAGGGAAATGCCCCTTTCGCCCATTCACTTGGAGAATATGCTTAAACTAAACCGTGCGGGTGCAAAGGTTTTTCCCATTTCTCCGGGGTTTTATAACAAGCCCCAAAAGGTGGAAGATATAGCCGACTTTGTTGTGGGAAAAATATTCGACCTCCTAAGATTGGAACACAATACATACACCCGCTGGCGGGAAAATGAAACTTGAAAAATACTAATTTGGTCTCATTAAAATCTTTCCCCCAAGGAGGATTGTAAAGTTGAGTCTGTTAGAGGAAATTGTAAGGAAAGCCCTCGACCTGAAGGCTTCCGATATACATATAAAGGTGGGGGTTAAGCCCCGTGTAAGGGCTTCAAAAAGATTGGTAACCCTTGAGGAATTTCCCCCCTTAAACAAACAACAGTTGGAAGAGTTTGTTAACTACATCCTAAAGGGGAAAGAGGAAAAAAAACAGACCCTTTTAAAGGATGGTCAGGTGGATACCTCCGCTTCCTTCCCCGGTTTGGCACGTTTTAGGGCTAACATTTATTTTCAGCGTTCAACCTTGGGTATAGCACTAAGACATATACCCTTCGAAATCCCCAAATTTGAGAGCTTGAACCTTCCCCCAATAATGAAAAAGCTTGCCCTAACCCACACCGACGGGCTAATACTGGTAACGGGGCCCACAGGTAGCGGTAAGTCTACCACATTGGCCTCGATACTCAACGAAATAAACCAAACGGAAGAAAAGGTTATGGTTACCATAGAAGACCCTATCGAATACCTCTTTAAAGACCGCAAAAGCTTCATTATCCAGAGGGAAGTAGGAGAGGATACCAAAGATTTTTCTTCCGCCCTAAGGGCCGCCCTCAGGGAAGACCCCGATATTATCATGATTGGTGAGATTAGGGACCCCGAAACAGCAAAAATAGCCCTCCAGGCCGCGGAAACCGGTCACTTGGTATTTTCTACAATGCACACCATTAACACAAAAGAAACCCTAAACCGTTTTATCGGAATGTTCCCCCTCGAAAACCGAGACCAGATAAGAATGATGCTTGCCAACTCCTTGGTGGCAATTTTCTCCCAAAGGTTGGTTCCCCGAAGAGACCGCAAAGGGGTTATCCCCTTGGTGGAAATTTTGGTAAATAACCCCCTAATTAAGGAAGCTCTGCAAGACCCCAAAAAGTTCGAGCGTATTCATGAATATCTCGAAAAAGGTAGGGAAGTTTACGGAACCCAAACCTTCGACCAGCACATCGTTGACCTTTATAGAAAAGGGCTTATCGACTACAAAACCGCCCTCGACCACGCCCAAAACCCCACCGATATGGAGCTCAAACTCCGCGGGGTGGTGGATTAATTTTCTCTTCTTTCCTTTGTGCTATTGTGGGAAGTTTTATAAATTCCCCAACCATAGAGGGTTAGATTTGCCAAAAGTATCCCCAAAACAGTGCCGCCCAGCCCATAATATCCCGCCAAGGTATAAACCACCAGAGAAAACAAAATGGCCACCAGAAGGCGAAAAAATGTATTGCAACGGAAGGTTCTGAATTTTCTTTTAAACCTTTTTAGTTGGGGGGAGTTTTTCCCATAGATGGCCGCTATTTTATATTCCCGCCCTTTGATTTTGGCATAGCACCAAAGGTTTTTGTAGTAGAAAAAAGAGAACAAAACCCCTAAAAGGAAACCTATTAGAACTTCCAAAAAAAGGGATTGAATTAAGGGAAACTTGTTAGGGTGCATATCTATAAATTAACCTTCGGCGGGAGTGTTAGAGGTTTCCTTTTCCTCAAGTTGGGGCTCTTGGGGTTTTTTACCTTTATCGCGGTAAATTGCCGAAAGAACGCCGTTGACAAATTTTGCCGCCTTTTTACCAACAAAAGCTTTGGCGAAATCTATGTAATCGTTAAAAGCCCTACCGGGGTCTTGCACACCCACAAAAACAAACTCGGCGGTTCCCAACCTTAGAAGGTTCCTTTCTATACTTCCCAAACGGTCAAGTGTCCAATCCTTCAGATATTCCTCTATGATGCTATCTATTTCTATTTGGTGCTGTTCAAAGGCGTCCAAAAGCCTATTGGCATATTCCTTTATTTCTCCCATATCTTGGTTTAATCTCTTTTGGGAAAATTCTTTAGCCCTTTGGAGGTAGATTTTCAGAACCTCCTTAACCTTTTGTTGGAATTCTTCTTTATACCTCTTTAGGCTATCGAAATCTTCGGGGAAGTTTTCTTTTATTTGGTCCAGTAAATTGATAATATCCTCCAAAAGGGTGGCGTTATCTTTGTCCAGCTTCTTTAGTTGCTCAAAGGTGTTTTTTATCTCGGTAAGGAGCTCTATAGCTTTCAATTTCCTTTTTTTGTTCTTTTCACTTAAATATTCCGTTACGGTTAGGTAGAACTTATCGAATTCCTCCAACTGTTTTAAAAGGGTAAAAATAGCGTAAAGCTCTTTGCGGAGCTTGTCGGCGAGAATTTCCTCATCGGCCAAGGCTTCGAACTTTTTGGCAAAAACTTCCTCGTTAAAGTTATCCAACTGCGAGAGCAAACTATCGGAGACCTCTATAACATTGGAATAGCTCCTTTCCAAGGTCTTCCAATATTCGTTCCTAACTTTGGAAAAATCTTCTCCGGTTATATCCCACTGATAGATTATGTTAAAGGCGTGCTTTCGGGAGTATTTCCTAAACCTCATAGGAATTTATAAATTGTCCTTCTTTTTGACCTTTAGGAAGTTTCAAATATAAATGGAAAAGCTATAAGGTTTATTTAGCCATATCCAACCCTAGGCTACCTATTATTGAGAAAGAGGACACCAAAAGGACGGTTTTTATATATCCTTCAAAGGTGTCTATAAAGTTGGGATAAATCCCCAAAAGGATTATTAAAAGGGCGGAAACTCCAAAAGATAAAAAACTACTTGTTAATAACCTCAAAGGGAGAAATTTAAAAACCGTCTGTTTCTGCCAATCTTTGGTGTTCCCGTAAGCAACAAAAAGGTAGGCAACCAAAAGGACAAAACCGTAAATTAGCAAAACGTGGAGCAGGCTTAAGCGGGTTGCAAGCTCCCAAATTTCATCGCTCAGCGAAACGGGCAAGGCAACAACCGCAGCACCGGCCAACTCCTGGATAAGGTCATCCAAACCCAAACGGGAGGGTTTTTTATCCACCAATTGGTCCAACTTTTCCAATTTTTCCGCCAATAGGTGGATTTCTTTATCTATGTCCTCTAAGTGTTTGTCAATCTGTTCCAACTTTTGTTTTTCTTCCCTGTCCATTTTTTTCCTCGGAAGGGTTTAGAGGTTAACCATTAACCCATATTTAGGAAAGTTTTCCCATTTAAGATTTAGAAAATACAATGTCGGAAGAAAAAAAGCAGATAGACCTAAAAAACACTTTAAATTTACCTAAAACCGATTTCCCTATGAAGGCTAACCTCCCAAAGAGGGAACCCCAAATAGCCCAACATTGGGAGGGTCTTTATAAAAAGATAAAGGAGCAAAGAAAGGGAAAACCCCTTTGGGTGCTCCACGATGGGCCTCCCTACGCCAACGGCCAAATTCACATAGGGCACGCCTTGAACAAAATCCTCAAAGACATCATAAACAAATACGAACTAATGCAGGGTAAGGATATAGACTATGTTCCCGGTTGGGACTGCCACGGCCTTCCCATAGAACTGAAAGTGGAAGAACAGCTTAAAGAAGAAGGAAAAAGCAAAGAGGACATTCCCAAAGCCCAGTTCCGCAAGTTGTGCCGCGAATACGCTAAAAAATGGGTTGAAATCCAAAAGGCCGACTTTATCCGTTTGGGAGTGCTGGGCGACTGGGAAAACCCCTATCTAACGATGAAGCCCCAATATCAGGCAACCGAGGTTAGGGAACTGGGGCGTATTTTCGACAGGGGAATAGTTTACCGAGGTAAAAAACCCGTCTATTGGTGCATCTTCTGCTCCACCGCCGAGGCTGAAGCCGAAGTGGAATATAACGAAAAGAAAGACCCCTCCATCTATGTGAAGTTCAGAATCAAAAACCCTGAAAAAATTTCGCCCCTATTGGCCAATAGAAAGGTTTACGCGATAATTTGGACTACCACCCCTTGGACTTTGCCCGCCAACCTCGGCATTATGGTTAAACCCGACGCCGATTATGTGCTGGTAGAAATGGGAGACCTTGCCCCCGGCGACGAGGTTTTCATAGTTGCAAAAGAGCTGTTGGACAACTTCTATAAAGAAACCGAATTGCCCGAAGGTATTATTTTGGGAGAGGTAAAAGGCGAGCAGTTGGTTGGTCTGGAATACGAGCATCCTTTCAACACCAAGGAATTTTTAGCTCAATTTTTAAAGCCCGAAACTGTTCAGAATATGTTCAAAATATACCCCTCGGAATTTGTTACCCTTGACACCGGAACCGGTCTTGTTCATATGGCGCCCGGCCACGGTAATGAGGACTACATTGTGGGAAGAAAATACGGTCTGGAGCCCTTTGCCCCCGTTGATGACCAAGGTTTCTATACCGATGAGGTAATTCCTCCCTTGAGAGGGCTCCGAATTTACGAGCAAACAGGAAGAAGAAATAAAGAAAACTATCAAATAGTCCGTTCCCCCGCCAATTATCAGGTTATAGAGATTTTGAAAGAGAAAAATGCTTTGGTAAAACTCTCCGACCTAAAACACAGCTATCCCCACTGTTGGCGTTGTAAAAGTCCTGTAATATTCCGAGCCACCCCCCAATGGTTTATAGCTATGGACAAGCCTCTTGAGGAATAAGAACATCTAAACCATCAACTCCAATAGGTTTATTTCGCTCGATAAAAATAGATTTCCCTCCTTTAGGAATTCCTTTTCTACTTCCTCAAAAAGGTGGGAAGGTAAATCGGTTATCCCGAAGGGGTATTCCTGTTTATGGCACCTTTGGGGGTAAAAGTTTCCTTTGGTTCCCAAAAAGGAATATATAAGACTTCCCAAAAGGTTGGTTAAAGATTTGTTTTCTCGGCAGAGGGAATATAACTTGTCGGAAATAGCCATGTTTTCATAATTCCAACCTAAGGGGGGAACTATCAAAACCCTTTCCACCGCTTCGGGGCTTATATCTATATGCTCCTCCCTCTGTTTCATTAAAAATTCTTCCAACGCCTTCAGTGGAACTCCATTGTTGGGGTCCAAAGAGAGGATTTTCTTTATTAGGAACAAAACACGGTTCAACATTTCCTTGTCTCTTTTGGAGGAAAAGGCCGTTCTAACCAAATAGGTGGAGAAAATAATGTTGTGTCCTTTTACGGTAAGGGGTTTTATATGTTCCTCCCAAGGGTGGGTTAGTCTTAAAAAATCCTCTACGGTGGAGGTATAGTCCAACTCGTTCAGATAGCCCAAGATAAGTTCCAAGGCTTGCGGTGGAAGAAAACTTTTTACCCAATTTAAAAATTCCTCGTTTAGGATTTTTAGCAGTTGGTAGGCATAACCTCGGGCGGGGCTTTCTATTTTTATCAACTGCCTTAGACAACTTACCGAGGAAATATAAATTCTTTCAAACTCCTTAAATGGGTGGAAAACTTTGTCCCTCTGTATCCCTACGGGGACTATTTTTAAGACTTTTTCTTCTCCCTTGGTTTGAATTACAAAATTGCCCGAAGAAACTGTCAGCAGAGAAGCCTTTAATAAAATGGCCATTTCCAAAGCCTCGGCCAATCGGCGGAAATAATCGTATTTATTTGAACAGTAGATGGGAGCCAATAGGTAAATTTCCCTTTTTCCGTCCTCTTTGGAGATTTTCTTCCCTTCGGGAGTTTCAAGACTACTTCGGCCCCTGTAGAGGGTTTGAACTATTTCGGCCAAATTACTTTCGGTTTCAAAAAAGGGTAAAACCACTATATAGGAATCGACCAAAGGAAAGGTAATTCCCCTACTGGCGGAAGAGGTGGCCAATATTAACCTAACCTTTTTTAGGTTTCGGTTTTCATCTTCCTTTGTAAGGGAATGTATTGTTAAAACTTCTTCCTCTTTAAGTAATTGGGAAGTTAAAACCCGTTTTTCGATTTCTTCCAATATTTCCTTATCTTGGATAAAAACTAAGATTTGTTCCTTTGTTTTCAGACGATTTTGTAAAATTTTCAGAAGCTCATCGGTCAATTGTTTCCGTTGTTTTTTAAAGTCGGCTTCGTAAATTGGTAGGAAATCGTAAATAAAATCCAACTCGGCGGCGGGAAAGCCTACCGCGTCGAGGCATTGGAAGGTGTGACTGTAGGGGCCTCTTTTTACCTTTACTTGGATGTTTAATATTGCCTCGGCGTATTCTTCTTTTTTCCCCTCCGCCAAATATACGATAGGCCTAATATCGTCGTCGGTGGCAAAGGCTTTAAAAACCTCTTTCCCTTTTAAGGAGGCATCCAAAAGGGCAAACAGTAGGTTTAAATCAAATTCCCTTTTTAGGAATTTCTTTAACTCGTCAAACCAGTAGCTGTTTAAGAAATGTTTAAAAAGAAACCTCCCCGTTTCGGAACCCGTTATTTCATCGATAACAAATACGATGTTTTTAATATCGTTGGATAAAAACCTTGCCCGGTAAAGGGATTTTAGTTTTCTTTCCCAAAAGGGGTTCAACCGTTGGAAATTTTTATCCCCCGTTAGGAAGGTTTTTATATGTTCAAAGGTGTCCCCGTAATGGGCTCTCTTTAGTATAGCCTGGGTGGTAAAGATTAGGGCTATCGTTTTTCCTTTAAGGGGTTTTTTAGGGTCTTCCAAAAGCCGGGCAACGGTCTTTAACAACCTATTAACCACACCAACAAAGTTTTTTCCTCGGTTGGCGGTGGTTCTTTCGCTTATAGCAACTATTTGGCTATAGAAACCGGGGTCTTTTTTCTTTATCTCTTCCTTACTAACAAGGTTTATTTTTCCTATGCCCTTTATTCGGACATATTTGGGTAAATCCAACTGTTGGGAGGCTTCATAAATTACCGTGTAAGGGAGACTGGAAACTGCATAGAAAATAACCGCGTTGGGATTTTTTTCTAAGATTTTGTCCGCCATTTGGTTGTTTAGAAAAATCCGCGGCGAGGTGTAGAAAATCAAACTGTTATCCTTTTTGTGTTCGAGCAGTGTTGTTGTTTTACCTATTCCGGGAACGCTTAAATTGGCAACCTTAGGGTGGCTATCTAAAACATTTTTAAAAACCTCTTTGTGCAAATTCCGTTTTTGGTCATTGAGTCGGAATTCTTCCGAGATTTTCCAATTTTCTATCAACACTAGTTGGTCGGGTATAAAGGTTTTTACTTTTTTAGTTTGAATTTCTATTCCCGCCGCAGGTTTAATTTCAACCAAAAATTTTTCCAACCTTTGGGTGAATTGTTCAAAAAATTGGAAATCCTCTTGAGGGTTAACTTGGGTGGAATAAACTTCCTTTGCCTTAGAAAGGAAAGAAATTAAATCCTCCCAATGGCTTAGATTTTTTATTTGGAAACCCAATTGGGCTAACTTATGAAGGGTTATCCCAAAGATGTTTATATAAATGGGCTTTTCTCCTAAAGGTAAATATCCTTTCTGCCTAAGGTAGGAAAGGTAATCGTAGGTGTAGGAACAGGCTTGCAGGAGTTTGGCCACATCGCGGTTTTTCTTCTGCAAAAGGGTCAATATTTGGTTTAGCTCTTGGGGATTTTTAACCTTAAGGGTAAATAACTTTTCTATTAACTTACGGAAGTTTCCAACCGATTTTAAATTTATCGGTTTAAAAACATAGCCTTGTCCTACTATGGAGGCATCCTTCTGGGCAATCGAGTAAATTCCATGGGCAAAAAGAAACTCGTCCCTTAGAAACTTATAAAAATCAAAGTAGTCCTTGGCGTAGAGAAAACTAATATCGGCGATGTTAATTACATGTTTCCCGTCGGCGGTTGTTAAATGTAAAATCCAATCGGTGTGGATTAAAGAACCTTTTTCCTCTATAAGGATTGGTTTTATTTCCTCTCCAAATTTTTGGGAAAATCTTTCAAGGGCAAAATCTTTATCGTCCTCTATGGGAAAGGGTTTTCCGTAATAAAAAAACACTGCAAGGTTGGAACGTTCAAATTTTTCCTCCAGTTTTGTTAAAAGTTGTGATGCGAAGGTTTTTCCCTGCAAAAAATACAATCCTAAAATTCGTCGGGTTACACTCTTAAACAGGGGAGTTATGTTGAAGCCCTTATAGAGGTCTAAAAAATACTCGTCCAACCGGTGGTTGCTGTAGGAATATAACCAAGCCGGTTTAAAACCCAATCGATGTTGAAGCTCGTTTAGGACACCTAAGTTAAAAAGGGCCTCATAAAGGTACCCTAACCTTCGGTAGGGTTCTAAAGGTTGTTCCATTAAGGTTTAAATTAGGAATTGGGGAAAATACAAGAAAAATTTTCTTGAAAGAAAAGAAGAGATTTTATTAAGCCTCTTGAAGAAGTTCTTGTTCTGCGGTTTCAAAAGTTTTAGCTCTTTCAAGGATTTTAACTACAACCCACCTTTTGGTTTTGGATAGGGGGCGGGTTTCCCTTATTACAACCTTGTCCCCCACCTTACATTCGTTGTTGGGGTCGTGGGCGTGGTATTTCTTACTTTTTACAACGGTTTTACCATATAGGGGGTGGGGGAATTTCCTGTCCACCTTAACAACTACCGTTTTATCCATTTTGTCGCTAACAACTATACCAACAAGTTCCCTTCTTTTTTCATGCCACTTTTGGGTTTTGTTTTCTGCCATCATAATCCTCCTTCGGTTCTTTAATTATCTTCACCGTAGGTAGGTTTTTCAAATTTCTTTTAGAAATGGTAAGAAAAGATGAGACACCGAAAAGGGGAATTTTTTTATCGGTTTACTTTTTATAAGGTCAATTTATTAACTTCCAATTCGCAAGTTTTCTTTTGCCCTTCCTGCAAAAGGCCCCTTTCGAAAACTTTTTTATCCACACGCGCGGGCTTTAGCTTTTCGATAATGTAGTCCATAGCTTCTATACACTGTTGGGGGTCGCCACAGGTATAAACGTCAACTGTGGCTATTCCCAATTCGGGCCACGTGTGGATTGATAGATGGGATTCGGATATTAATACTACCCCGGTAGCTCCGTGGGGTTTGAACTGATAGTAGTGGGAAGAAATTTTTGTTAGCTTAGCGTGCTTAACGGCTCCCTCGAGCAACGCCCTTATGTCCTCGACCCTATCGATGAGGTCACCCTCGACCCCGTACAAATCCGCAATAATGTGTAAACCGAGGGCCTTTGCCACCTTTCCACCTCCCTAAGGAATTTTTTCAAAGAAAGTTAGCATTGCCAAACTCCTTTTGGCAAAAAAGTTTATTATCTCCAAATATTGGGCTTTATCAAGAAATTTCAAGAACTAAAAATGGTTTTAACGAAAAATTAACAAAAGAAGTTTTTTGTTGGAAAAAGAACTTAAAAAGGTTAGGTAATTTCGTCCTTGGAAAGTTCTTCTTTGTTATCTTCACCTTTGTTTTGGGACTCTTGTTTTTTCTTTGCCTGAAGTTGTTCGTAGGTTGTTCCCTCTTTAAGTTGTTGTTGGTAGGTTTCTCCCCATTCGGTGGTGTAGAGGTTCTGAATTTGTTGCCCCTCGTGTAAACCGCGGGTTGTGAACTTAGGTCGGCCCAGTTCGTCCAACTCGGCAACCTTAACCTTAATTATGTCTCCTACTTTATAGAGGTCTCTAGCGTCGCGAATGTAGCCGGGAATTTTGGAAACGTGGAGCAAACCAACCTTTCCGGGGAGAATTTCCACAAAGGCACCGTAGGGTTCCACCCTGGTAACTTTTCCGACGTAAACGTCGCCCACCTCTACGTCTTTGGTTATCTCTTGAATCATTCTTTTAGCTTTTTCTAGGGCCGCTTCGTTGGGAGCACTAATGGAAACTTTACCGCCTTCGAGAACCCAGACGGTGGTTCCTGTTTTTTCTTGAATTTCCCTAACGGTCTTACCGCCGGGGCCGATAATGAGGGTGCCTTTTTCCTCGGGGATTTCAACAATTTCCAAGCGGGGAGCGTAGGGCGATAGTTTTTTCCTGGGTTCGGGAATTGCTTTATACATTAAATCCATTATGTAGTTGCGGGCTTTTTTGGCCTTTTCCAGTGCTTCGGCCATTATTTCTTTGGTGATACCTTTAACCTTTATATCCATTTGAATTGAGGTGATACCGTCGCGGGTTCCTGCCACCTTAAAGTCCATATCGCCGAGGTGGTCTTCGTCCCCGAGGATGTCGGTTAGGATTATGTAGCGGCCTGTTTTCTCGTCCATTACCAAACCCATAGCGATACCGGCTACGTGTTTGTTGTCTTTTATCGGAACGCCGGCATCAAAGAGAGCCAACGAAGCACCGCATACGGTTGCCATAGAGGTGGAGCCGTTGGATTCTAAGATGTTGGATACCACCCTTATGGTGTAGGGGAATGTTTCTTCATCGGGAATAACGGGTTCCAACGCCCTTTGGGCAAGATAACCGTGGCCTATCTCCCTTCTTCTGGGCGGGCCCCAAGGTTTGGCTTCACCCGTGGAGAAGGGCGGCATAAAGTAGTGGAGCATAAATCTACGGTGCCATTCGCCCTCGTAGATGCTTTCTTCCAATTGGGCTTCTTCGGGCGAACCGAGGGTTACACTTACGGCCGCTTGGGTTTGTCCGCGGCGGAATATGGCACTTCCGTGGGGTCTGGGGAAGGGGTGAATGTCTATGCTTATGGGACGAATTTCGTCGGGTTTTCTACCGTCTATTCTAATTCCGGTATCAAAGAGGTGTTTCCGCATAATTTCGCTTTCGAGCTCTTTGTAGTAGACTTTCGCCCTAAAGAGTAGTTCTTCGGGGATTTGCAATTCTTTTATGGTTTCTTCCAAGATTCTGTCTAAAGTTTCTTTCCGTTGACGCTTGTCTTTGATAAACAACGCTTGGTAGATTTTGTCGGCGGCGAATTTTCTTATCTTTTCTTTCCACTCCTCGGGAAGGTCTATCTTTTCAAATTCAAACTTAGGTTTGCCCGCTATTTTTCTTAAATCCTCTTGGAGTTTTATTAAAGGTTGCAGGGCTTCATGTCCGAAATAGAGGGCTTCGTTCATAACCTCTTCGGGAATTTCTTTTCCGCCGCCCTCTACCATTACTATAGCGTCCTTGGAGCCGGCCAAAATTATGTCCAAGTCTGCCCTTTTTCTTTCTTCGTAGGTGGGGTTTACCACAAATTTACCGTCAATTCGGCAAACCCTCACGCCCGCTATAGGGCCTTCGAAGGGTATGCGGGATATGTGCAAAGCTGCCGAGGCCCCGGTTATTGCTAAAACATCGGGGTCATATTTATCGTCGGCCGATAGCAATAGGGCGGTGATTATGGTGTCGTAATAGTAGCCTTTGGGAAATAGCGGTCTTATTGGACGGTCTATAACCCGTGCGACCAAAACTTCCCTATCGAGGGGTTTACCTTCCCTTTTGGAAAATCCTCCGGGAATTCTACCGAAGGCCGCCGTCTGTTCCCTATATTCCACCGCAAGCGGGGTGAAGTCTATATCTTCCATCGGTTTTTCGTCCATTACGGCGGCCACCAAAACCATTGTTTCGCCCTGCTGGACTATAACCGCCCCGTCGGCCAAGTTTGCCACGTGGCCGGTGGATATCTTAATGGGCTCGGGATGGCCCGGTAATGTTGTCTCCAATTCAATTTTCTTTATTTCCATATCTTGAACTCCTTTTTCGGGTGTCATTCCAATGAATTAAATTATTTCGAGTTAGGAGGACATAACCCTTATGAGTTGTGGCTAAGGGCCTAAAAGTTTTAAAGCTTTTATAAACAGTCTGTTAAAGTCTTCTATAAGTATATTAATTTCTAAAACTAAGCGTAAGAGTAATTTATATTTCTTACAATGAACATATTAGCTTTACACGATAACGAGGCGGTGGCCAACCTATTGACCCAACTTAGTATGATAACGGAAATTAATGTTCTTTCCGCACCAAACGAGCAAAAATTCTTAGAATACCTCAACAAGGGAAAGTTTGACGGTTTTTACATATTAGAGAAATTTTTTATTCACGGAATAAGGGATATTTTAAAGTCTAAAAATGCCAAACCTGCAGTTGTTATTTTCCTTGAAAAGGAGGAAAATTTAGAAAAATTCCTCCGTCTGGGCGTTACCGAAGCAAACATTGAAACGGTTCCCTTTAACCCTTTAACCTTATTTACTAAAACCGTAGGATTATCCAAAACTTTGGATGAATTAAAAAATTACATAGAACACGGCAAGAAGGAATTTAACTTTTACAAACACGGGTTTTTTAATTTGATAAATCTTTTTTCCAAAATAGGTTTCGATGGAATTCTTTCGGTAAAGGATTTGGAAACCTCGGATGTTTTATATGCCGTTAGAGTAAAACATGGTCAGGTGGTAAGCTCCAACAAACCTACCGAGGAAATAGCTAAATTAAACATTGACGACTCTATACCCAAAATGCTTTCTCTGGAACCAATTGCCTACGAAGACGTGGAAATGTTCCAAGACAGTGCCGAGTTTTATTCCCGCCTTCTAAAGGCAGAGATTGCAAAACCCAAAGTTGCCGTGGTATCCCAAGAAAGCAAAAAGCAAGTTTCCATAGAACTGGTTAAAGCGGTAAAAGAGAACCCCCTAAGGGAAAGGAGGGTCTATAAATTCCAATACAAAGATTACACCATATATTCCCAACCATTGGCCGAATTGGGAGAGTTAGAAATAAACGCTCTGGTGGTAATACCTTTTATAAACGAACAAAGTTTGGTAGAAATTAAGTCCCTCAAACTGAAAAACCCTAACATAAAATTCCTGACTTCGGATTTAATCAAATATCGTCTAAAAACTTTGGGGCTTAGATTAAATTTTGAAACCCCCGAAAAGGTGCAAATAGAAGACTTACCCTTTGTAGGAAATAAATTTGAAAGTGCATTCTTTTTCCCCAACGGGGTATTAATAACAGGAACAATGTTCGGTTCTTATGTTTCAAAAGATGTGGACTTCTTTGACCGAATATTCCTATCCCACCTAAGGGTTTTCCACGTGGCAAATATAGGTTCCTACGAGAGAATAAAATTTGCCCTCCAGCACCTCAAAAGCTACGGAGAAAACAGCGAGTATATAATTCCAGCCTACGGTTATCCCATCGATTCGACCAATATAAGCACGGTATTTGTAAATTTGGAAAACTGGGACTTTCCCCAAGACTTTGCCCCATTAAGCAAACATTGGAAATCCCTCGCCGAAGGGTTGGGCTTAGAGGCAAAAACCTTCGATGAGTTTATTCAAAAATTAGCAACCTTGGATAGCAGTATTCTTTACACTTTCATAGACGACCTTGACCTGTTGGGTATAACTCCTATAGAAGTTTAAAGGGAGCTTCCAATGGTGGCAATAAGAGGTATAACCCTCCCGGTGTTGGTTATAGATATAGATACCGACGATGTGGAAAAAATAAAAAAACAACTCCAAGAGCGTTTAAATTCCAATTTCTTCAAAAGTGGTAAAACTTTAACCTTCCTTTTATCCCCTAAAGAAAATGTTTCTCCCCAAACGGTTAAAGAGATAGAAAACTTCCTCCAAGAGTTGGGTTTTAAACCCCTCTACCAACGTTCGGAAAAGGAAACAGTCGTCCAAAAAGTGGAAGAATCCATTATCCAGCAGGCGGGTAAAGAGAGGGTCAAAATTGTTACTAAGAGTATACGGGCCGGCCAAAGGGTAGAATACAACGGCGACGTAATAATTATAGGGGACGTAAACCCGGGGGCCGAAGTTATTGCGGCGGGCAACATAATTGTAATGGGGGCCCTAAAAGGGGTAGCTTGGGCGGGCTATTTGGGCGACAAAAACGCTGTAATTTACGCCTCCAAAATGCAACCCCAACAGTTAAGAATTGCCAATATCTTCGCCATAGTTGAAGAGGAAGAACTTTTAGACCAGCCCGATAGGCCCGAAATGGCCAAAATCCAAGATGATGAGATAGTTATAGTTCCGATGGGTTATTACAAATCCAAATAACCCTATATTGGATTTAACTCCTTTTAAAATCCTTGCAAGGGCTGTTTAAATTTAAACCCCAAATGGGAAAACCCTCCAAAAAGAAACTTTGCAAGTTATGTAAATTAAAAGGACTTCGAAAAGAGTCGGTCATATATATGAAAGAACACCGATTGGCTCTTTGCGAAGAACATTTCAAAGAATGGTTTGAAAAAAGGGTTAAAGAAACGATTAAAGAATTTCGAATGTTCAAACCCAACGAAAAAATTTTAGTTGCCGTTTCGGGAGGGAAAGACAGCCAAACCCTTTGGTATGTGTTAAACCGTTTGGGCTACGACGCCGATGCCTTTTTTATCCACCTCGGAATAGGCGATTACTCCGACGAATCGATGGAAAAAGTTATAGAGCTGGGAAAGCTCTTAGGTAAAAAACCCTACATAGTTAAACTCGAGGAAGATATAGGAGCCGGTATCCCTGTATTGCAAAACTTTGTTAGGGGAACCGCCTGTTCGGTTTGCGGGCGAATAAAACGTTACCAATTTAACAAAATAGCAAACGATTTAGGTTATAACGTGGTTGCAACAGGCCACAATTTGGACGACGAAAGTTCTTCGCTACTGGCCAACCTTATTAACTGGAATCTAAAATATTTAGCTCGAAAATATCCCGTCCTGCCCGCTGAAAAGGGTTTCCCAAAAAAGGTTAAACCTTTGGTAAAAATGACCGAAGAGCAAATTAAACTTTATGCCCAACTCAACAATATTCCTTTTACCGAACGGAGTTGTCCTCTCGGAGATACCGCCAGTTTGCATTTTTATAAAGATGTAATGAACCTTATAGAGAACCATGCTTTGGGAACCAAGTATAGGTTCTATTTTGAATACCTAAAGAAGGTTTATCCAATATTCAGTTCCCTAAAGGAGGAACTTATAGAGGGTGAACTCCAAAAGTGTAAAATTTGCGGTCAACCCTCTCCGTCGGAAATTTGTATGGTTTGCCGTTTAAAGGAAAAAGTAAAACAACAGAAGGAGGGTAGTTAATTTTTCCTTACTTTTTAAACATCAAAATCACCGCCAAAATCGTCAAAACCGCCGAAATCTTCATCAGAGCCAAAGTCGCCGGCGTCGGCTAAGTCGGTCGAACCGAAGTCTTCGGAAGAAGCCATATCGGAACCGTCGTCCAAGGCGCTTTCATCTAAGTTGGCCAATACATCTTGGCCTATTTCGTCGCCGAGGGAGGCTTCCACATCCTCGAGGGTGGGCTCGGGTATCTCTTCTACTACTTCATCAATTTGAACCACCTCCTCAACCGGTGCCCCTATAACTTCTTCGGCGGGGGCTTCGGCTGCCTGCTCCAATTGCTGTTGTTCTTCTTCGCTTAGGGGCGGGGCGGTTTGCACCTCGTGGGCAAAGGCTTCACCCATCATAGAGCCGAGGAGATAGCCTAATATCATTCCACCGCCCAATCCCAGCAGTGCGCTACCCCAGGAGAAACCGCCCCCCTGCTGTTGATTGAATCCGCCCGCCATAGGGGTATGTTGGGTCATAGGTTGGTTTCCTTGGGCCATTTGGCTATACTGCTGTTTGAATTCGGGCTCGCGGGCTTTGAGGTGGACATAGTTTTCCACACTTCCCGCCGCAAGGAGCTTTCTTATCTCCTTATACATTTGGTAGAACTCTTGAAGGGTTGGCTCTTTTTCTTGGGTTTCGCCCGTCTGCTTGTTCTTTAAGATGAATTTATCGGCTCGGTATTCCATATAAAGTTGGGGAGTTTCGACAATTACTTTGTCGGGCTCTATTTTTACTTCCACCTCTTGACCGTTAAGGGTTTCTTTGAATTGGGTTTTCCCCAACTTTTTGGCTATGGCGTAAAGCTCCAACAGTTTGTATTTCTTAACTTTTAGCTCCGCATCTTTGGAAGTGATTTCTTCGTAGTCCTCCCCTTGGTCGGATTTTCCAAAAATACCCAGTAGGTTATCCAAAAATCCCTTTTCCTTTTTACGGTAAATTTTTCCCTTTTCCCAATCCACGTATAGGTTCAAAGCTTTAATAAACTCCATACCACGGAATTTTAGAATTTTTCCCCATGGAGAATATGAACTTTGCCGTTATCGGAAAGATAGAGGAAGCTTTTGGTCTCGATGGAACCCTGAAGATAAAAATTTTTGCACCCCACCGCCTTTGGGAAAATATTGACAAAATATACCTAAAAAGGAAAACGGGAGAATTTGTCCCCTTTGAGGTGGAAAAGGTAGAAATCCGAGGCAAAAAAGGTTATTTGAAACTCAAGGGGGTCTATTCCCAAGAGGATGCCCTAAAGATGGTCGGGGCTCACATTTACTATCCCGAGGATAAACTGCCCAAACTAAAGTCGGGAGAGTTTTACTATTTCCAACTGGTGGGTTCCAAAGTAATAGACAACCAAGGGAGGGAATTGGGAACGGTTCAATATATCCACGAGGGTGGAATGTATCCCATGCTTGTTTTGGATACCGACCAAATAATACCCTTTACGAAGGATTTTGTTCTGGAAGTTAAGCCGGAGGAAAAATTAATAACCGTCGATGGTGAAAAAATTCCTTCCTCTTAACGTTTGTTTTATTTTTCCTATTGTTGTTTAAAGGATTTGATAATATCCCCCCGCTTCGGTAATCTTTCCTTCCAACAAAAGGGTGGTAATAAGTTCGGTTATCTGTTCCTCACTAAGTTGGGTTAAATAAATTAGCTCATCAAAGGTTCGGGGTTTTTCTTTTAGAAAGCTCATTAAAAACCCTTCGGGAGAAGAATTTTTATTTCCCTCCAAGGGGGTTGAATATTTTTTAGACTCCAAAATTTGGTTTTCCAATAAAGCTATTAGCTCCTCTTCGGAGGCTACAAATTTTGCAATACCCCTTTCCAAAAGCTCTATATTTCCGCGATAGTTGGGGTGGGGGGGCAAATCCTATGTGGACAAAGATTTTTCTCCCTAAACGATGGCAATAATCGGCGGTTATTAAGGCTCCGCTACCTTTTTGGCTGTTGTTTTTCTTTGGAGCTTCCACTATTAAGCAACCCAAACGGGCTAAAAGGGCCAATATTTTGTTCCTTTCGGGGAAAGTCCATTTGGAGCCTTTAGCCAATGGGGGAAAATGGGAAAGGATAAATCCGCCTTTTTGTTCTACTTCGGTTAAAAATTCTCTTTTTGTTTTTAACGCCTCCAATAAACCTTCCCCCAAAATAACACCTGTAGGGCCGTTTACCGATAAAGCCCCGCGGTGGGCACTTTGGTCTATTCCCACAGCCCCGCCCGAAATTATGGTTAAGCCGAGGTTTTTAACTAAAGAGTGAGCAAATTTGAAAGCTTTTTCCTTTCCATAGTCGGTTGCCCGCCTCGTGCCCACTATAACAAACCCTTTATTAGCCTTTTTCCAATCTCCTTTAACAAAAAGGGCCGGCGAAAGAGCTTTGTTAAAAAGTGTTTTGACATCTTTACCTAACAAGCTTTTATATTCCTCGCTAAAAAAGGGAAAAACTTTAATCCTTTCCTTTTTAAGGAGCTCTATTAATTTAAAAACCTCTTTACGGTGTTGGGAACTTTTTATTAACTTTTCCAAAGCTTGGGCTTTTTTCTTAGGCAACAACCGATGGAGGTTTTTGGATATATCCCCTTCGAAGGTTTTGAAAACTTCCCAATACTTTTGGAGGAAAATCGAACCAACACCTTTGACCAAATAGAGGGTTAAAAAATTTTCCAATTCCTCGGAAAAGGACATTGTCTTTAGTATCCCTAAAGAGGGTAGGGAAAGGAGATTTTAGGAAAGCTCATTGGCAAGGGTGTGCAACAGGGACAAAATCTGTTTTCTAACCTTTTCGTTGGTGATGTTTTTGTAATAAGTTTTTAAAAGTTCCAGTTCACTGTCGGGAACGCGGTCGTGGTTGTTATCGAACTCTTTTAGGAAATAATCCAAAGAAACTTCCAAGGCTTCGGCTATTTTAATCAACCTATCGACGGGGATTTTAGATTTTCCCTTTTCGTAGTTCTGAATTTGTTGATAGGTAACCCCTACGTAGGATGCAAGTTCCTTTTGAGATAAACCTTTGGTGATTCTAAGCTTTCTAATTTTTTCCCCTATTTGTTTGTAAATTCCCATTCCTTTAAGTCTGGTTTTCATTTGTAAACCTCCAATAGGAACAATAAAAAGGAAAGTGCCCTATACAAGTATGATTATGGTTAAACAGAATAATGAGACTTAATTTAAGTTTCAATAAGTTAGAGCTCTATTTCCGCGTGGCGCGCGGCGTGACACTGAATATTTACCGCAACCGGCAAAGAGGCTATATGACAGGGATACATTTCCACCTTAACATCGACGGCCGTTACTCGGCCACCAAAGCCCATGGGGCCCCAACCTATTTTATTTATTTCCTCTAAGAGCTCCTCTTCTACTTTGGCTATGAGGGGGTTACAATGGCGTTCGCCTACAGGTCTTAGCAGGGCTTTTTTAGCCAGATAGGCGCAATATTCGAAGTTACCACCTATACCCACACCCACTATAAAAGGCGGGCATGCGTTGGGGCCTGCCAATTTTACCGTTTCAAGAATAAAGTTTTTAACCCCTTCCCAACCGTCGGCCGGCTTTAGCATTGCCAAGCGGGAGGTATTCTCCGAACCCCCACCTTTGGGAGCCGCAATTATTTTTATCTTGTCTCCGGGAACTATCTCATAGTGGATTACGGGGGGAGTATTGTCTCCGGTGTTTTTTCTTTCGAAAACGGGGTCCCAAACCATAGAGGCCCTTAAATAACCCTCCTTATAGGCCTGCCTAACCCCTTCCTCAATAGCCTTATTCAGGTCGCCTCCGACTATCCTAACATCTTGACCTATTTGAACGAAGACTACCGCGACGCCGGTATCCTGACAGTAGGCTACTTTTTGGTTAGCGGCCACCTCGGCGTTTTGAAGTATCAACTTTAAAACTTCCTTCCCCGCGGGGCTCTCTTCCTTTTGATAGGCTTCTTCAAAAGCCTTTTTTACATCTTGGGGTAGTTCGTAGTTTGCTTTCATAAAAAGTTCTTTCACAGCTTTGGTAATTTCGTCTACATGTATTTCCCGCATGTTGGAGTTGATATTTTCGCAAAAGATAGACCTTTCTTAGGTTAAAAAAAGAAAAAGAAAATTACTTAGTAGTCCAAGGAAAAAACTTCAAAACCCCTTTTGGGGTCGGTAACTATATCGAAACTAAAGAAGCAGGGGATAAATTTAGTTAACCTCTTGGCGTATTTTAAAAGATTTTCCTTTGAGGGTTTGCTTTGAACTATTTCGTTAACCAGGCGGTTTAACCCGTCGTGGTTGAAGAATTCCCAATCCATATCCAAGGCTTTGGCAAAAGCTATGTAGGGCATAACATCTATGGCCGCCCTTCGGTTATCCTTGTATAGCTGGTTTAAATATTCAATTTCTATAGCCTTTAGGGTTTCTTGTAATAGCAAATCCACGTCGGGAGAATGCTGGGCTGCTATCTGCCCCGCCCAAGCGTAGCGGATAGGCCTTATTAACCTATTAAACTGCTCTATTTGGTCATACAAATATTCTTGGGTGTATTCGTCGTAGTAGTCGGTGGCAAAGAGATGGTGCTTTTCTCCCAATACCACCAACGAAGATAGCAATTCAAAACGGAATTGGTCTTCCCTGTTGGGGAGAAAAACGTGATGACTTCTCCCTTTGGGGTTTGTTATTACTATATTGTTTAAATCCGTATAGGGAGTTTGTTTTACTATAACCTCATATTGGTGGGGGTAATAATCCAAAGTTTCTAGGAATTTTTCCTTAACTTCGTCCATCTTAAACTGTTAAATCTACTACGTCCTTCACCCAAGGGAATTTGTTCATTAACATCATTTTGAGCATGGGAAACATCGCTTGAGGTCTAACATCGCAATCTACGCAGGAACCGATAAATTTTAAATAAACAACATTGTTATCGATTTTTTCCAGCCGGACGTCTCCTTCGTGTCTTAAAAGGGCGGGCTTTACCGACTCTATAAATTCTTTAACCATTTGTTCTTTAGATAGAACCTCTCCCATGATGGAACCTCCTTTTTAAGGTTTTTTAAAATTCTGACATGGAAGCTTCTTTTTTGACAAGTTTATTAATTTCCTTCCAAAGGTAGTCTCTATCCTTGTCGGAGATGTCAAATAATCGGAAAAATCCCTCTATAGTTAACCGTGGAGCTACTATTTCGAGAATATCATTCTCAATTAGTTTATTAAGACCGTAGGGATAGAGAATTTCAAAAGACTCCTCATATTTTTCTAAAATTTCTTGAAGCGGTGTGTTGTGGGTTAATTTTGGTTTCATCTTACAAAATGATTTTAAATTTTTTAGGAAAGGTTAGCCTTTAAGCTTAATTGCCTATTTAAGTTTTAAACTATTGTTAATGTCCTTTGTCAAATTTATAAGTGGCGGTTATATTGGTTTGGAAGTGTTTCCTGTGGAAGTTCAAGTCGATGTTTCCAACGGTTTGCCCTTTTTTAACATTGTAGGTTTGGCGGACACGGCAATAAAAGAGGCTAAAGAAAGGGTCAGGAGTGCATTGAAAAATAGCGGTTTTAATTTACCCTCCAAAAGGATAACTGTTAATTTAGCCCCTTCCGATAGGAAAAAGTTCGGAAGTATCTACGACCTACCAATAGCTTTGGGTATTCTATCCACCGGCGGGAAAATAAATTTAGAACAGTTCCAAGATTGGGTATTTATAGGCGAGCTATCCCTTGACGGACGGATAAAATCACCTCGCGGTGTTTTGGCGGTTGTTTTAGGTCTCCGCGAAAAGGGTTATAAAAAATTTTTTGTTCCCCAAGATAGTATTTCCCAATTGGAACCTATAAAGGATATAGAGGTTTTTACCACCCCCTCGTTGGAGGAGATAATAAAGGGAAACCTTAAAAGGGTTGAAAATAAAAACCTTTCTCCAAATGAAGGGGTTTATTCCCTCGATTTTTCCGACGTTAAAGGCCAAAAACAGGTTAAAAGGGTTTTAGAAATTGCGGCTGCGGGCTTTCACCATGTGGCTATGGTGGGAACACCCGGCAGTGGAAAATCTATGTTGGCAAAAAGACTACCCTCCATAATGCCCCCTATGACCGAAGAAGAAATTTTAGAGGTATCAAAAATTTACAGCGTGGCCGGACTGTTGGAAGATGGACTTATAACCTCCCGCCCCTACCGTTCTCCCCACTATACGGCGTCGGAAACGGCAATAATCGGAGGTGGTAATTATCCGATGCCCGGGGAAATCTCTTTGGCCCACCGCGGCGTGTTCTTTACCGATGAACTGCCCGAATTTAATAGGAAAGTTTTGGAAGTTTTACGCCAACCTTTGGAAGACGGAGAGGTATTAATAAGCCGTGCAAACTATAAGGTGAAATATCCAGCCCGATTTCTGTGGGTTAGTGCCTTAAACCCCTGCCCGTGCGGTAATTATAAACACCCTTTTAAGGAATGCGTTTGTAAACCTTCCCAAATAAGGAAATACTTAAGAAAAATTTCCTCCCCTCTTTGGGAAAGAATTGATTTAAAGGTTTGGGTTAACCCTTTGGAGCAAAAGGAACTTTTAAAGGAAACTAAAGAAGAAGCTTCGTCCCAAATAAGGGAAAGGGTTCTGAGAGCGGTTTCCATTCAGAGGAAAAGAAATCCCAACCAAACCCTAAATGGTCAACTTTCTACAAGCCAACTTAAAGAGGTTATTAATCTGGAAAATTCTGCAAAAGGGTTTTTAGAAAAAATACTCCAAAACCTAAAATTGAGTGCAAGAAGTTTTCACAAACTCCTAAAGGTTGCCCGAACAATAGCCGACCTTGATGGGGAAAGGGAAATAAAAACCAAACACCTTTCGGAAGCGGTTTTATACATTAGGGAACCTTTAGAGGTTGTTTAAATATTAGTTGTAAACCTTTAGAGGCCTATAGAAAGTATCCCTTTCGACGGGAATTTTACCCGCTTCCTTAATTAGGTTTATCAATTTTTCCTTTGCGTGTCCCAATGCCGCCTTTGTTCCCGCCGCGTGGACTATTTTTTCTTCCAGAATTGTGCCGTCTATATCGTCGGCACCGTAGTTTAGAGCAACTTGGGTTATCTTTTCTCCCAAGGTTACCCAGTAGGCTTTTATGTGGTCAAAGTTGTCCAAAAATAACCTTGCCACCGCAATAGTTTTTAAGTCTTCTACGGGGGAAGCCAGTTCGCCGCCCAACGCTGTCCCTTCGGGGTGGTATTTTAGGGGAATAAAGACCTGAAAACCTCCCGTTTCGTCCTGCACTTTGCGAACTTTTGACATATGTTCAACGCGGTCTTTGTAGTCTTCTATGTGTCCGTAAAGCATTGTTATGTTGGTGGGTATTCCCAAGCGGTGGGCGGTTTTATGGATTTTTAGATATTCTTCGGCCTTTGCTTTATAGGGGGCTATTATTTTGCGTTTTTCCTCGTTGAAAATTTCCGCTCCCCCTCCGGGGAGAACATCGAGCCCGGCCTCCTTAAGTTCCAGCAAAACCTCTTCGGCACTTTTACGGGACATTTTCATCATGTGGTAAACTTCGATGGCGGTATAGGCTTTTAAAACCACATCGGGGAAATGCTTTTTTATTTCCCTTAAAAGGTTTAAATAATCCTCATACCTCCAATGGGGAGGAATACCCCCCACCATGTGGACTTCCCTTCCACCAAGTTGGTAAATTGTTCGGATTTTTTCCAAAATTTCTTCAAGGGTCATCTCATAGGCTCGGGGGTGGTTTCTTCCCTTTACCGCGAAGGCACAAAACTTACAGCCGTAAATACAAACATTGGTAGGGTTTATTTGAACATTAACCACAAAATAGGCGTAATTTTTATTTTTTTTCCTATTTTGGTATTCGGCCAACAAACCAATTAAAGGTAATTCTTTACTTTGAAACAAATTAAGGGCATCTTCTTCGGACAACCTTTTTCCGTTTAAGACCTTTTCGGCCACCTTTATAAGGTTTTTGTCTTGGGCCGCCCTTAAAAGGTTTTCTATTAATTCTTCGTCCACGGAGGGTAAAACCACAGTCATCAACAAAGGAAGGATAAACCTTTTAGAGGAAAGCTAAAAGGAAAAAATCAAGAAATCAATGCTTGTTTAATTTCTCTAACACTCCTTGCCAAGGTTTCAAAATCCCTATGACCCGCCAATTTTACAAAGTGGCTACCTACCACCACCCCGTCGGTAAATTCCGCCAATTGGGCCGCCTGTTGGGGTTTGGAAATACCAAATCCTACCACCACCTTTTTAGGACATAGTTCCCTATAAAGGGATATTTTTTCTTTAAGTTCCTCAATGGGTAGTTTATCCCTGGCACCGGTTATTCCTGTAACGGAAACATAGTAGGTAAAAAGGTCGGTTGCCGAACATATTAACTTTAAACGCTCGGGGGTAGAGGTTGGGGCGGCCAGCATTACCAAAGCGAGGTTATATTTTTTTGTTATTTCTCTTAAAGGGGCACTTTCTTCCGGGGGCAGGTCGGGGACTATAAAACCGTCGGCACCGGCTTGGGCAAAGGTAGAAACAAATTTTTCCAAACCGATTTTAAAAATAGGGTTGTAATAAGTCATTACCACCAATGGGGTTTGGGGATATTTTTCCCTTAGGTGTTGAACGGTTTTAACAACATCCTTAAAACGGATACCATTTTCCAAAGCCCTTTCGTGGGCTACTTGAATTGTGGAGCCGTCGGCAACGGGGTCGGAAAAGGGATAGCCTATTTCTAAAATATCGCTACCGCTTTCTATTAATATTTCAAAGGCTTTCAAGGAATTTTCCCAATCGGGGTAGCCTACCATCATGTAGGAAACCAAAACTTTCTTTTGGTTCTTAAAAACAGCCTCTAATCTTTCCATCGGGAAGTTCTATTTTCCTGCGAAAATTAGTAGGAGATGGTTTTCGAACTGTATGCCGCAATAACCTCTTTAATAGCTTTGATTTTTATTTTTACCTTCCACAACTACTTTAAAGCTCTAACCGCTTATAAGCTGGGTGACGATACTCCGGTTCGGGCCGGTTTTTTAACGATAAACCCCCTACCCCATATAGACCCCGTCGGAACGGTTTTCCTCCCCTTGATTTTTATCCTGTTAAAGTCACCCCTACTTATAGGTTGGCCGCGAATAGTCCCCATAGACTACTACAAATTTTCCGACCCAAAAAAAGGAGCAATAATAATTTCACTGGTAAGTATTGCTTCCTACTTTATTATTGGTTTAATAACACTTTTCCTTTACAAGGTTTTAATGTTCCTACATTTACCCCAAACGGTAACGACACCCATAGGAATCCTTCTGCAGTTTGCCACTTTGGTAAGTTTCTTTTTTGGGTTTATCAATTTATTGCCTATCCCTCCTATGGATATGGGAATTTTGCTTTTACTTCTAATGGGTAAAAGTATAGAAGAGGCACAAAGCTACGCTCTTTTTGGTTCTATTTTAATCCTCTTATTGTTCCTTTCGGGAATTTTGGGGGCTTTATTCTCGCCTTTGTATAACTTTATTCTCTCTTTATTTTGAAAACTATTTGAAATTGCTTTGCTTTTGAGCATAATTTTTCCTAAAAAGGAGGTTAAACAATGGCCAGAAGAGGAAGAAGAAAAAAAGGCGGCCCCAGATATAAAAAAGTTTCTCTCTCTTTACCTAAAAGGCTTTATAGCATTCTAAACGGTATAGCCATGGGCGACGATAGAAAACTTAACCGTCTTATAAAAGGAATTATTGAGGAAAAATTACAAGAAGCCACCGTTGCCGAGTTGGAAGCCTACATTAGCGGTTCCAGCCTAATAGAAGAAGAAGAGGAAGAAGGTTCCGAAAATAAAGAAGTCTAATCAAATTTCTTTTATAGCCTTTTCTATCCTTTCCAAGGCTTCATTTAATATTTCTTCGTTGTGGACAACGCTCAAAAACCAAGCCTCAAACTGGGAGGGAGGTATTAAAACCCCATTTTTAAGTAGACTGTTGAAGAATTTTCCAAAAAGGGAGGTATCACTTTTTAGAGCACTCCTATAGTCGGTAACCTTTTCTTGGGTTCCCAAAAAGAAGGTAAACATCGAACCGACCCTGTTGTAGGTGTGGGGAATCCCTTTTTCCTTTAGGAGGGCAGAAACTTTTTCCGTAAATTGGGCTGTTCTTTTATCCAATTCCTCGTAAGGGTTTAACTCCTTTAAGGTTTGCACCGTAGCCAGACCGGCGGCCATGGTTACAGGATTACCCGACAAGGTTCCCGCTTGGTATATTTCCCCCTCGGGGGCTATTTTAGACATAATTTCTTCTTTGCCTCCGTAGGCACCCACGGGCATACCGCCGCCGATAACTTTTCCCAAAGTAGTTAAATCCGGCTCTATGCCGTAGTATTCTTGAGCACCTCCCAACGCCAGACGGAGCCCGGTAATTACCTCATCGAAAATTAGCAGGGCCCCATACTTTTCGCTTTCCTCCCGCAAAGTTTTTAAAAATTCCTCCTTGGGAGGCACTACACCCATATTGCCCGCAACGGGCTCCACAATTACGGCGGCTATTTGGGAACCCTTTTCTTCAAATAGCTTTTTAACCGCCTCGCTGTCGTTGTAGGGCAAGACAAAAGTTAATTTCGCCACCTCTTCGGGAATGCCAGGAGTTCCCGGAATGGCCAAAGTGGCCACACCGCTACCCGCACTTACCAAAACGCTATCGTAGTGGCCGTGATAGCAACCTTCAAACTTTACGATATATTTGCGGCCGGTGTAGCCTCTGGCCAGCCTGATGGCCGACATTACCGCTTCGGTACCGCTGTTAACAAATCGAACCTTATCAACGGAAGGAAAGCTTCCTACCACCTCTTTGGCCAGCTCTATTTCGTAAGGGTTGGTTAAGCCAAAGCTTAAACCCTTTTCCACAGCCTGTTTTACCGAGCTTTCCACGTTGGGGTGTCTGTGCCCCAGTATCAAAGGCCCCCAGGAAAGGAGGAAATCTATATAACGGTTGCCTTCCACGTCGTAGATATAGGCCCCCTGTCCCCTTTCCACAATAATGGGGGAGCCGCCAACCGCCTTGAAAGCCCTAACGGGCGAGTTGACACCTCCGGGAAGGTATTTTTTTGCCTCTTCAAAAAGTTGTTGGTTGTTCATGGAAAGTTAATTTTTATTTATCTGAATGGCTCTAAAAAGATTGCACGCTTTCATATCGGGACGGGTTCAGGGGGTAGGCTTTCGCTATTTTACGGAAAGGAGGGCCAACGTTTATGGAATTACCGGCTGGGTAAGAAATTTACCCGACGGGAGGGTGGAAGTGGTGGCCGAGGGCGATGAGGTGCTTTTAAAGGAATTTCTCGAAGATTTAAAAAAAGGCCCTCCCTTGGCACGGGTTGACCATATAGAGGTTCATTGGGAGGAACCTACAAACGAATTTTTGGAATTTTACATTAGAAGGGATTAAAGAAAAAATAAAAACCTCTAAAGGGATTTTTCTTTTTATTGTTCCCCCTAAAGGTTTAAAAAACTTCGTAAAACCGCCTCTTTATGAAGGCTTGAATTATTGCCAACTGCCAAATGTAAAAGACAACATAAAAGGGAGCGTAGCTTATTAAAGGATAGGGCCAACCTTTGGTAGGTAGAAGATTGGCCGCCATTCCCGCGTTAACAAAGGCCAACAAAAAGGTTTCCCAAGCAACAAACAGAGTAAAGTATTTTTCGAACCCAGATTGGAAACGGAAGGAAATAACGACAAGCCTTAATAGAAGCAAAAGCGTAAGCAAAAATATAAAAGAGGCAAATACAAAACCCAATTCCTCCCCAATAGTTCCAAATACAAAGTCGGTGTGAACCGTTCCCCCTAAATAGGTCTTTCTTACCCCAAAGCCGTAACCTTCTCCAAATAAACCACCCTTATGCAGGGCATAAAGGGAGTTGGCTATTTGGAAACTCCTTCCCGTTATATCGTTAAAAGGGTCCAACCAGTTGTTAATCCGCACAGACACATAACCCCACGATTCGGGTAATTGCACCTTCAAGAGTTGGGTGTTGAGAATACCAAAAATGGGAATTATAGAAAACAATAAAAAAATTGCCCCCAAAAGGTAGGAGCTCCATCGGCTTTTCCACTTAAAGAGCCAACCTAAGATGAGAACGCTTGTCAATAGGATTGTTGTTCCCTTATCCGGTTGGAGCAACAATAAAACCACAAAGAGGAAGTAAATAAAAATAACCTTCCGCCAGTTGGTTTTTTCCTTTGCCAGTTGATAAGCCAAAAAAAGGAAAAAAGTCGTGATAACTAAACCGGTAACAAGGATAGTGTGCTTTGGGCCTATCAACCATCGGTTAAAAGGCATATGAAATAAGAACCTTTCAAGAACAACAATAACCATAACCGAAAGGGTTATCCACAAACTCCAGTTAACTATCGAGGGTAAATTTTTCCAATACCTAAAAAAGGTTGTTTTAACAATAATCCAATAACCAAGCCAGGCAACGGTAAGAATAACAAAATCCTTAAATAGGGGTAAAAAAGCCTTTACATAATCTTTGGTGTTGGTATCGTGAATTATCCAATAGTGGATTAAGCGGGGAAGTATGAAACCTGAATAAGTTATAAAGACACTAAAAATAATAAAAACCAGAGCCGTAAAAAATATTATCCTGTCGGAATAATTGGACATAGTTAAGATTTATATGGTTGGATGGAACAAAAAGGGACACTATCAAAGGAGCTTTTGGAAATTTTAGCCTGCCCCCAATGTAAGGGCGAGTTAATTTATGACCCACAAAGGGATATTCTTATCTGTCAACACTGTCAGGTTTTCTTTGAAATTATTGATGGTATACCCAACCTGATTTTTGAAGAAGCTAAACCTCTTAAAGATTTAAACGATAATCAATAAACATTAAAAGGTTTTAAAATATCATTTTCCAAATATAGGAAAAAAGTTAATTTTTTACCTTGCTATGTTGATAGCACCTCTACAGATAAATATAAACCTAAATTTGAATAATCCTTTTTCCAGCGTATCCTCTTGGGGGGTTTATCAAAAGAAAGGAAGGGTAGCCAACCCCACCGGTGCGGTTTCCCGAATTCAATCAACCACCCAAAACAATGTAGGGGCAAGGAACTTTTACGAAGACCTGCAAAAAGAGCTAATGGCCGCCGAGCTAAGAAGGGTAGATATGGAAGTTAGGGCCCACGAGGCCGCCCATCTGGCCGCAGGGGGGCCTTATGCGGGAACCGCCCACTTTAGCTATGTAAAGGGCCCCGACGGAAAATACTACGCCGTAGCGGGAGAAGTTCCTATAGATGTATCACCCGAAGATACTCCGCAAAAAACCGTCGCCAAAATGCAAAGGGTCATAGCCGCCGCACTGGCCCCGGCTAAACCCTCACCGCAAGACTACGCAGTCGCCGCCTTAGCTTCCCAAATAATGAACCAAGCCTATGCAGAAATGAAGCAAGAACAATTCAAACAAGCTGGAACTATCTTTTCCAACCCGCAAGGGATTTATGATTTAACAGCCTACAAAAATTGGGAAGAAAAAAGTTATATAGAAAAACTTTTTGGGGTTTAAATTTTCCTCAAAACCTTTGATTGGTCTTGATTTTACCGACTAAAATCGGTT
Source organism: Aquificota bacterium (assembly GCA_013153315.1). GTDB lineage: Bacteria > Aquificota > Aquificia > Aquificales > QOAS01 > QOAS01. The sequence continues at coordinate 3,611 of JAADES010000005.1, read as the reverse complement.
ATAATAAACAATTTTAGATTAAAAAACTCCAAAAGGAGGTGATAAGTTTGGTAGCCGTATATTTAGAAGAAAACGAACCCGTAGAAAAAGCTCTAAAAAAATTTAGAAGGCTGGTAGAGCAGGAGCAAATAATAACCGAAGCTAAAAGAAGAATGTATTACGAAAAACCTTCCGAAAAACGTAAAAGAAAAATGAGGGCGGCCAGAAAACGCCTTCTAAAACAGCTCAAAAAACAAAAATATCTATTGTGATTTATTGCCCTTCTTTAGCTCTATCTTAATTTGGTCACCGCAAACGGCAACTAAATAATCTTTTTCAGTCTTAGACTTCTTATCCTTTACCTTAACGGTAACAAGCGAACAGCCCTTTAAAGGTTGTTTTTTATTTAAAGTTCCCTCAAAAAGCAGATTTTTTTCTGTTACCACCACAGGGGCGTTTTTAGCCACCACCAAGAGGGCAACCTTTTTAATTGTTTCCTCATAAGGTAAGGTTTTGTTTTCCTCTTGGGTAGTAGGTTTTTCATTTGTCTCTTTGGGGGTAGATTTACCCTCTTTGCCCTGCAAAAGGTTGGAAGTTTTTTCTTTTTCCTTAGGTGGTATGGCTTTCTTTTTTTGCTTCTGTGAAGGTTGTTCTTTTATCTTTGAAGAACCGGGCTGTGGAACCGGCAATGTAATTTCCTCTTTTTGTTCCTTAGGAGTTTCTAAAGTTTTTGAAGTTTTTATTGTTGAATTTCCGCTCGGAGGTATTTGGTTTTTTTCCACCTTTAGAGGTTCCTTTTGAACACTCTGGCTAATTGCTCCACACCCCACTAAAAGGGTTGCTATAAAACTAAAAACCATTCTTGGGAACATTTTTAATCAATTTTCCCAAAAGAGGGAAAGCTTGACACAAAGACCTTAAGAAGTAAACTTTTTTATAAAAAACTAGAAAGGCTCCTTTCAAAAACTGTTGACTATCCAAAAAAAGTTTGATATATTATTAAGTCTCGGAAGGGCTAAAGCAAGAGAGGGGCCCAAGGCCCGGTAGCTCAGGTGGTAGAGCACCCGGCTGAAAACCGGGGTGTCGGCGGTTCGACTCCGCCCTGGGCCACCATTTAATGCCCCCAAAGGGGCAACAAATGTATAGTGCCTTAAAGCTTTAGCCCTAAAAAATCCTTGGCACCTCCCCCCAAATCCAGCCGGAGTGGCGGAACTGGCAGACGCGCCGTCTTGAGGGGACGGTGCCCTTCGGGGCGTGCGGGTTCGACTCCCGCCTCCGGCACCATAAAAAATAGCGGGAGTGGCGGAACTGGCAGACGCGCCGGACTTAGGATCCGGTGCCCGTTAAGGGCGTGCGGGTTCGACTCCCGCCTCCCGCACCATGTAATCAATTAAATCCGTTCGCCAACCTTAAAGCCTTTTTCTATACATCCCGCCAACGAAGATTTTTCCACAAAGTTAGAAATCACCAAAATATTAGACTCTACTTTTCTTAAACCCTCCAAAGCGTTCATATATCTTTGATAACCGACCCAATATTGGGGAATAGATTTCTTCCAAAGACGGATTTTCCTAAAGCGGAATTCCTTAATTTGGGGAAAAACTCTTTTAATTTCCCTTTGGGCGGTTAAAAGAATTTCCTCCTCCTTTTGTTGACAAACTTCTTTTTGGGTATCCCCGCAGAGGAATACGCTAAAACAATCTTCCTCCTTAGGGCAACGGTATTCAAATAGAGAGCTAACAAAAATGGCCCCCAATATTTTTAACCCCTCCTTGGGTGGAACAAGAAAACCAAAACCTTCCAAACCTATTTTGGGAACACTTAAAGAAACTACAGCCAAAGGAGGATAGTAAATTTCTTTCAATACCTCTATGGGAGGATAAAGAGGTTTCAATAACCGGGCCGTTGTTTGGGCGTCGATTGTAATAATAACCTTTTTAGTTTTAAATGTTCCCTTTTTGGAAATTACTTCAAATAGGTTTCCATCGGTTTTTTTTATTTTTAAAACCTCCGCGTCGGTTAAAAGGTTAACTTTCTTTTCCAAAGCCCGTATGAGTTCTATAAGGCCACCCCTAAAGGAAATTAATTCCCCTTTAGGGGCAACCCTCTTTTCCTTGAAGAAAGCTTTCAGTAGAGAGCCGTAGCGTTTTTGTATTTCCCACAATTTAGGAAAACCGTAGCGGAGGCTTAGCTTCTGGGCGTCACCCGCATAAATTCCCGAAACAAAGGGCTGAACAAAGTAATTTAAAAATTCCTCTCCAAAATGTCGCCTTACAAAGGATGCAACACTTTCATCCTCTGTCTGGATGGGTTTTTCAAAAAATTCCTTAAAAAGGAGCAATTTGCTTTTTAAACTTACCAAGGGAGTTAAAAAGAACTCCCACGGCTTAAGGGGAATGGGTATTAACTTCCCTCTTTTGTAAATAAATCTTTTGTTGGAGGTAGGGGAAGCTTTTACCACCTCCACAGGAAGGGAGTTGATTAACTTATAGACCGCTTCGTTGTTTGCCAATATTGTTTGGGGGCCTTCCTCAAAAAGGTAGGTTTTATTATCTATTTCCACCTTTAGGGTTTTTATGTTTCCTCCCGCTCGGGATTGTTTCTCTAAAACCAAAACCTTTTTCCCTCTGTTGGTTGCTATGTAGGCGGTAGTTAAGCCTGTTATACCCGCCCCAACCACTATAGCGTCGAAAATCATTTGAAAAAAAAGAAGTTTAGAACCTATGTCGGGTCAGCAGCAGGCTAAGGACTATCAAGATAGCCCCAAAAAGGTTTAGGTGGGAAAAGTATCTCCTAAAAAAGGAAAATCCAAAACGCTCCAAATGGAAAAGTAGGTTGTAATAAAGCCACAATAGCAAAGTTGCACATACGCGAGAATCGAAAACAACTTCGCCTAAACGGGCCTGGCTCCAGAGCAAACTCAATATTAGTTCCACTGTCAGGAATACAAAACCGAAGAAAAACAATCTCCGTTCCAATTTAACGACCACCGAAAGGGGGATATTCAAAGGTAGGTTTAAATTCCCCTGCTTTAGGTTTTTTTCGGACAAAATCCTCAAAAAGGAAAAAACGGCAGACAACAAAAGTAGGGAAAAGGTAAGCAAGGAGACCCCCACATGGAACATTAGTAAGTGTTCCTTTAAAGGGAAAGTTCCAACCGATAAACCCAAAAGGGAAAAAAGCAAAGCAGTGGAGGAAACCACCGCGGCAAGGTTGTTTAAATTTCCTTTCCTAAAGAAGGTTAGGGTGAACAGATAGATTCCTATTAAAGTCGTTGCCAATATTGTGAAGATGCTAACCTTGGGCGGAATCCAAACAAACAAACCCAACAGGGAAAGAACAAAGGCCGAACCTAAAAAGGTAAAACCCAGCGTTTTTAACCAACGGAGGTTTTTAAGGTTTTTTTCTTCCTCCCGATGGTTAAAAAGGTAAACAACAAAACTTAGGGTGGACAAAAATAATAGGAGAACCGTTATAACAAAAATCATCGATTAAAAATTATTAAGCTTGTCTTTCTGAAGAGCTTTTATTAAAATTAATTATTTGGTTGCGGGCGTGGCGGAACTGGCAGACGCGGCGGATTTAAAATCCGCTGGCCGTAAGGCCGTCCGGGTTCGACTCCCGGCGCCCGC
>JAADES010000014.1 GCA_013153315.1 Aquificota bacterium | reverse complement strand
GTGCAAAAATACCCAACTGCCCGCTCTCTACAATTTGTTTTATTTTGTCTTGAACGGTTTTGAAGTAGGCGGGGGTTGCTTTGGGGAATTTTCTGGGATAGGCCTTTAGGCCGGTGTAGTCGTGGGCCAGCTCTACCAACTTTCCATATTTTTGGAATACTGCCTTTTGTAATTCGGCGGTTTTAACGGGGTCGGCCTGTAATGCTTCCAGAGGAGAAACCCAGTCCAATGCGTGGAGGTGGTAGAAGTGCACAAGGTGGTCGTGAATGTAGAGGGTTGCCAACATTATGTTGCGGATATAGTTGGCGTTTTTGGGGATTTTGATTTCGAGAGCATCTTCCACCGCCCTAACGGAAGCCAAGGCGTGGATAGTTGTGCACACTCCGCAAATCCTTTGGGCGAATGCCCAGGCGTCCCTGGGGTCTCTTCCTTGGAGGATTACCTCGATACCCCTCCACATAGTAGCGGAGGAAAGAGCATCTACAACTTTATTTTGCTTTTCGTCTACGGTTATTTCCAACCTAAGGTGACCCTCAATTCTGGTAACGGGGTCGACAACCACTCTTTTGGCCATAGCTAACCTCCTTTATTTGTTAATTAAAGTTGGGAAAAGAAAAAATTAATGTTCGTCGTCTTTTTTGTTCATATGCCTAATACCCGCGGCAACTGCGTGGGCTGCCAACGCGGCCGCTGTTACGCCGGCGGCAACAACTCCGACTTTATCGGCGTTAACTTCAATATTAGGCAAAACAATTCCTTTTTGTCTTTCATAGAATGGTCCGTTGTCCCAGAAGTTTTTCTCAGCACAACCTATGCAGGGAGCACCCGACTGGATGGGGTAGGATATTCCTCCGTACCAACGGAGGTTTCCGCAAGAGGCGTAGGTTGTAGGCCCGCGACATCCGATTTTGTATAGGCACCAACCTTTTTTGGCCGCGTCGTCGTCGGGTTTTTCCACAAATTGGCCGGCGTTAAAGAAAGGTCTTCTGTAGCAGGTGTCGTGAATTCGGTTTCCAAAGAATTGTTTGGGCCTACCCATTTCGTCAACGGGGGGTATTCCAAACAGAGCCACATGGAGTATTACACCGGTCAAAACTTCGGGTATGGGAGGGCAACCGGGAACTCTAATGATGGGTTTTCCACCTATAACCTCCACCGCCGAAACCGATTTTGTGGGGTTAGGTTTTGCCGCCTGAATACCTCCCCAGGAAGAGCATGTTCCGGTGGTTACTATTGCCGCGGCATTTTCGGCGTAGTGCAGAAGCTCTTCAACGTAGGGATTTCCTGCAACTATACAATATCTACCATCGTTGCCGAGGGGAACACCACCTTCCACCAAAAGGATATATTTGCCTTTGTACTCTTCGGCTATTTTGTGGGCGTGGCTGTTTAGGCCTGCCCTTTTCATTTGGCCGTTTTCTTCGTATAAAATGCCCGAAGCGGCAGCCAATGTATCATCATATTCCAAGGAAATAACATTCAAAAGTATGTCCGAGGCGTAGGGGGCATTAGACCTTATAAAGGACTCGGTGCATCCGGTGCATTCCAATCCGTGGAGCCATAGGACAGGTATCCTTTCTTTGGTTTCCAACGCGTGAACAACTTTAGGAACCATGGAAGGGGCCAATCCCATAATTCCGGTTATGTAAGTGGCAAATTTTAAGAATTCCCTTCTGGATATTCCGGCCTCCTTAAAGGCCTCCCAGTAGGTTTTTCCCATCTTTTTACCTCCAATAGGTTTAAACCCTGCGGGTGGAATAAAAATATCTCCCCAAAGGGGTTATATCTAAACATTATCACAAAGGGAACGGAGGGTTAAAGAATATTCGGATTTCCTAATATAATGATTTCCTTTTTCTACAAGTGATACATTCCTTTAAAGTTCACACTTAGGTAGTAGTTCAACCGATAAACTCTCTTGATATGAGAAAAATAGCGGTAATACTTACCCTTTTGGCGGCGATTTTCTTCGGAGGGATTTTTTATTTTTACAAAACTCTGCAGGTGAAGGTCGATATACAGCCCGAAAAAACCGTTTGGGGTGAAAAAAATGAGATTACCCTCAAGGTGGATAGTAATCACAATTTCCCCATAGGGCAGGTGGAAGTTTCCCTTACCCAGGGTTCTAAAAAAATAGAACTTTACAAGGGGCCTATAGAGAACGTTGAAACTTCTCTGGTTATAGATGCAAAAAAAGCCCGGCTAAAGGAAGGTAAAGCAAAAATAGAAGCCTACTTGGAACTTCCCTTGGAGAAAAAACTTCTCCTTGAAAGGGAAATAAGATTTGATTTAACCCCTCCGCAGGTAAGCATAGTATTAAAACCCCACCGTTTGGGTATAGGTGAACCGGGTGTGGTAGAAGTTTCTGTTAATGAACCTACTTCCCAACTTTATGTGGAGGTTGGCAAGTATAATTTTCCTCTTCTGCCGGTGGCTGGAAGCCCCAACCTTTACAAAACCTTTATAGCGGCACCCCTCTCGTTGTTAAAAGAACCTTCCGATTATTTTGTGGTTGCCACCGATGAGGCGGGCAATACCTCCAAAGTTTTCTTACCTATAGATATAAGAGCTAAAAAGTTCCGCCATGTCAAAATTTTCCTAACGGAAAAACAATTAAAAGACATCGTTTACAAGTTTTTCCCCGAAGCCACCGATTTGGTTGAGAAATTCCACATAATAAATCACCAATTTCGCCAAGAGGATGACCAAAAAATTACCGAAATATGTTCCCTCTCTACCAACGAGCTTTATGCCCAAGGTAAATTCCTCCAGCTTCCCGGAAGTGCTCCCACCGCCTATTTTGGAGACCACCGCTATTATTACTACAACGGAAAGCAAATAGATACTTCTATTCATAAGGGTTTGGATTTGGCCAAATATAAACATGCCCCCGTTGTTGCGGCTAATAACGGAAGGGTTATATATGTGGGTCACTTGAAAATTTACGGCAATGTTGTCCTTATCGACCACGGTTACGGTTTGGTAACCCTTTACGGTCACCTTTTGGATAGCACCGTAAAAGTGGGCCAAGTGGTTAAAAAAGGTCAAATAATAGGCCATACCGATACCACCGGCTTAGCCCTGGGTGACCATTTGCACTTTGGAACCCTCATCTGGGGTGTGGCCACAAACCCCATTTATTATTTCGACCCCCGCTACATGGATTACTACATCTACAAGTATTTCAAAACAAACCAATAAGGTTTTTTATTCTTTTTGTCCTCTTTTAGGAAAACTTTTCTATAAGTTCCAAAAGACGGTTTATAAATTCCTCACACCCTTTAACGGTCATGAGATAACTTTTTATTTCCCGCGATTGGGTAAAACCTTTTAAAAACTGCACCAAAATGGAACGGATTTCAAAACATGCCTTTTCTGGGGAAGGATAATATTCAAACATCATTTGGAGAATTTCATAAACAGCCTTTAAGCGTTCTTTTAAAGAAACTTTCAAATCCTTTTTAAGTTTGTATTCTTTAAAAATCCACGGGTTGGACAGGGCGGCCCTTCCCACCATTACGGCATCGCATTCGGTTTCTTCCATCATTCGGTCTATGTCACGCCAGTTTTTAACCCCTCCGCTCCCTATAACGGGCACGGGAGAGATTTTTTTTAAATCCCTTATTCTTTTCCAGTCGGGCTCGCCGGCGTAGCCTACAACGCCCAACCTCGGGTGGAGGGCTATGGCCGAAACACCCCCTTCTATTAATTGCTCCGCTATTTCCTCTAAGCGGTCTTCATCCAAACCCAAGCGTATTTTTGCCGTTACGGGTATGTTGTAAGGTTTTAAGGCTTCAACCGTTTGCCTTACAACTTCCCCCATAATTTTAGGCGTTTCCATAAGTTTGCCCGCCGCCCCCGTTTTGAGAACTTTGGGGACGGAGCAACCGAAATTTATATCCACCGCGTCGGGTTTTAACTCTTGGGCAACTATAACGGCCGCTTGGGCTATTTCTTCTGGTGTTCGGCCAAAAAGCTGGACATGGATAGGTTTTTCTTCTTCGGTAAAGTAGGCGTATTTTTTGGGTATTCCACGGTGGACAAACCCGGGGGCACTTATCAGCTCGGTATAGGTTCGGTCGGCCCCGAGACGGCGGCAAAATCTTCGGAAAGCCGAATGGGTATAACCCGCCATAGGTGCCAAAATAACTTCTCCCTTTTTAATCAATTGAGACCCCTTAGTTGTTTCTTTTTTAATTTCCCCCATCTCCTTCGGAAGGGGAATTAAATTAGAAAAACCAAATGTTGGTAAGACTAAATAAATTCCTCGCCGATGCGGGAGTTTGTGCCCGCAGAAAGGCCGACCAACTCATCCAGCAGGGAAGGGTTAAAGTAAACGGAAAACCTGCTAAGGTTGGAATGTTAATAGACCCATCAAAGGACATTGTAGAGGTAGATGGAAAAATTATTAAACCCGAAAGGAAAAGGTATTTGATATTTAATAAACCTTGCTGTGTTTTAACCCAATTGGGAAAAGACCCCCGAGGAAGGAAAACTTTGGATGAGTTCCTTAAAAAGATTCCCGAAAGGGTTTATCCCGTCGGAAGGTTGGACTATAACACCACGGGACTGCTTATTCTGACCAACGACGGGGAGCTGGCCCAGCGGATACTCCACCCGCGTTATAAGTTGCCGAAAGTTTATGTTGCCTTGGTTGAAGGTAGGGTTCACCCCAAAACTTTAAAACAAATGAAAAAGGGCACCGAGTTGGAGGACGGTTTTGCCAAACCCGACGATGTGCGAATAATCCGCTACGAGGGGGACAACACACGTTTGGAAATAACCTTTCACGAAGGCCGAAAGCATATTGTTAAACGCTTTTTGGCAAAATTCGGCCACAAGGTTAAAGAGCTCCACCGAACCCAAATAGGGCCGATAAAGTTGGGGAAACTTCCCCCGGGAAAAATGAGAGATATGACGCCCCAAGAGCTAAACCAACTAAGGCACGCCGTGGGGCTGAAATAATTTAAAGTTCTTCCTCTTCCTCTTCGGTAAGACTTCCAATAATAGCTTCGATAAGTAGGATAACCACCGAAACTATATTGGCTATAGCAGCACCCCAAACAAGAGATATCGCCTCCGCCACATCTCCCGATAAATGCATAAACAGTGCCGGTATAAGGTGAAAGTCGGCCACTATACTGGTTGTTAGGTATTCGACACTTAGCATTCCCCTGGAACCTATTTTTAGAATTGTCGCTATTAAGTTTAGAGTTAAAGCGGTTATCAGTTCGTAAATATTTGGGTGGGCAATATAGCTAACCGAGGTTGTTAAAGCCATTAGAACAAAAAAGTCAGCAATTAGTTTCTTAGATTTCTTCATAATTTTTTAAAGAATATGCCAACAATAAAAATCAAGCTTTGGTTGGAATGTTTTTTAAATATCCTGTTTAAGGTTTAATGTCAATTTACAAACCAAAAAAGGGAAAATCGATAAAGGAACTTCCCAAGGATTTGCTTCCGAGGGAGAGAATGAAAAAAGAGGGGGCCCAAAACCTCTCTCAAGAGGAACTTTGGGCGATAATTTTGGGAAGCGGAACAAAGAACTTTAGCGTTTTACAGATAGCCTCCGAACTTACCCGTTTGGGTTTTGAGAAACTTCAAAACCTCTCTTTGGAAGAACTATCTAAAATTCCCGGTGTGGGAAAAGTTAAAGCTTTAACCATAAAGGCGGTTTTGGAACTTTGTAGAAGGCACCTATCGGAGGAAAATCAAAAGGAAGTAAAACACCCGCGCCATGTGGTAGAAATAGTTAAACCCTTAATTAGGACAAAGAAGGAACACCTTTTTGTGGTCGGTTTAAATATCTCCCAAAAGGTGGTAAATGTAGACCTTATCGCTTTAGGTAGTGTAAATACCGTATATGCCCCTACGAGGGAAGTTTTACAGCCGGTGGTTAAAAATGGGGCTCTCTTTTTCATTTTGGTTCACAACCACCCCGACGGAAATAGCCACCCTTCCAAGGAGGATATTCTTTTTACAAGGAAGATTGAGCAGGCGGCCCAACTGTTGGATTTGGAGCTTCTAGACCATGTAATAATTGGCGAAGACGGGTATTTTTCCTTTAAGGAAAACGGTTTGTTGTGAAAGTAATTAAGAAAGAATTAAAGAAGTTTTTCCTTTAAAAGGTCTACCTTATCCGTTTTTTCCCAAGGTAGGTTTTCCTTTCCAAACTGACCGTAAACGGCGGTTTGGGAATAAATGGGCCTTCTAAGGTTAAGGTGTTCAATAATCTCCAAAGGTTTTAGGGGAAATATTTCTTTTACCACCTTTAGGAGTTTGTTTTTGTCTACCTTTTCCGTTCCAAAGGTTTCTATATCAAAGGCCACGGGTTCGGAGATACCGAAGGCATAGCCTATTTGAACCAGACAACGGTCGGCAAGCCCGGCGGCAACTATGTTTTTAGCTATATAACGTGCCATGTAGGAACCTGCACGGTCGGTTTTTGTGGGGTCTTTTCCGCTAAAGGCGCTACCCCCCGAAAATCCTATATCTCCGTAGGCGTCGCTAACTATTTTCCTACCTGTTACGCCGGTATCGGCGGCCGGGCCACCGAAAACGAACCTACCGCTGGGATTGACCTCTATGCGGGTGTCGGGGGCTAGGAAATAATCGGGTAGGCTCTTTAATATAACCTCTTCTATTAGTAAGTTTCTAAGCTGTTTTAAAGAAATATCGGGGTCGTGTTGGACATATAAGATTACCGACAGAAGTTTTTTAGGTTTGCCGTCTTCATAATCCATAGCAACCAAACATTTCCCGTCGGGACGCAAAAAGGGTAGACGGCCTATTTTCCGATATTCGGAAACTTTTTTTGTTAAGGTGTGGGCTATGGTTATCGGCCAGGGCATAAGGTTGGGGGCTTCCTTAGTGGCGTAACCTACCACTATGGCGGTATCTCCCGCCCCTTCGGCAAAGACGCCCAAGGCGATTTCGGGGCTTTGCTCGTCTATCGATTGGATAATTCCGCAGGTATCGGCGTCGAAACCTAAGTCGGGTTCGGTATAGCCAACCTCTTTAATAGTTTTTCTAACAACCCTTTGGATATCTACAAAGGCCTCGGTGGATAGCTCCCCTCCAACAAATACCAACCCGGTGGTAACCATTACCTCGAAGGAGGTTCGGGCGAAGGGGTCTTTTTCCAATACGGCGTCTACCAAATTGTCGGCTATAAGGTCGGCCAGTTTATCGGGATGACCTTCGCAAACCGATTCGGCCATTCTAAGGTTGTGCATAGCTACCTTATATAAAATAACCCCAAATGAGTTTCGCCACTTTAGCGGCAATAATCGTTTTGTTGGCTTTCGGTTTTATTTTTCGCATGGTGTCGGTTGAAGAGAGGAGAAACTTTTTTAGGACTTTGTTGGCCCTCCTTCTGGTGGTTGGGTTAATTTCCTACTTTGTCCAACCTTTGGTTCACCATAAAGATTTAAAACAACTATTGGAGTTAACGGCCATAGTTTCTTTTGCCCTCTCGATGGTTTTCTTGTTGGGTTACATAAAGTTGGACCAAAAGGTTCGTATTGAACGCGGGGAGTTGAATATGTGGGGAAATTCCAACAAAGGGAAAAAGAATAAAAAATAACCTTGAAGTGTTTTTTTATTAATCCCTTTCCGGACATCTTTGACGGAAGATAATAGGAGTTCTCCAAATAAAAGCTATTGGCACGCTTAAAACGTGAACCAACCTTGTAAAGGGCCAAATTGCCAATAGCAACATAACGGCCAAAATGTGGAGTTTAAACAGAACAGGAACATCTTGCATTAGAGTGGGGTCGGGCCTCAAGGTCAAAATACCCCTTAGCCAGGGGGCTATGGTTGTTCGGTAGTCAAATTGACCGCCTATGTTAGAGAGGGTTGCCAAGAGCCCCAATATTACAACCAAAAGCAATACTCCGAGGACTACCTTGTCCCCTAAGGAACTTGCCGCGAGAACCCTTTTTACCGAAAAGCGACGATAGGTAAGCACAATTAACCCGAATAAAGCAAATAATCCGCTTAGTAGTCCCCCGACAACCGCTATCAAGTGGTAAAGATGGTCGTTAAGGCCGAAAGCTTCGTGCCAGCTTTTGGGTATTATCAATCCTATAAAGTGCCCTATAAGAACCATTAAAATTCCGTAGTGGAAGGCCATGCTACCTATACGGAGCATATTTTTTTCCAACAGTTCGCTGGATTTGGAAGTCCAGCTAAAACCGTCTGTTAGATAACGGTATATGTGTCCCAAAATAAAAATGGTTATAACCGCATAGGGAAGAGCCACCCAGAGCAAAAAGTCCAGTTTGCTTACATAGGCCAGCATTTTAAACACCTCCCTTTAATGTTTCTTTGGAAAGGTTTTCTTCCAACACAAGCAAAACTATCTTTAAAAGGTTTTTGTAGGGGCTATTGTTGCCCTCCAAAGAGCGATAAATTTTTTCTATTTCCCTTTTATACTCTCCCAACAGCCTTAAACCTTCGCAGGGGTCTACTTGAGATGCAAACTCCAACATTAGGGGCAAGTAATCGGGCAGTTCGTTGGTAGCTATATCAAAACCTTTTTCATAATAGAGTCCTTTAAGGTTGGCCAGCAATTCGCCCCTTTCTCTCTTATCGCCGAATCGGTGGTAGGTAAGGTATAGGTTGTTGGTTGTTGAAAAGTCGAAGGTGGAAACATAATTGTGTTGCAATTGGGAAAGAGAATTCTCCCTATAGTAGGTCAAGAAATCTTTCAAATAGGGGTAGTATTGGGTGGAGGGAGACAGTTCTTCCTCTAAGAGTCGGGCCAATCGGTAGGTCTCCTCCTGTGGGTAATCCAGCAATAGGGATATTACCTTTAGGAGTTCTTGGGTTTCCATTGTTTACCTCCGAAGGGTAATAAAAAAGGGGAAAGGATTAACCCTGTTGTGGGTTACAAAAATCGCAGGGAGGAATGTAATCGTAGCCGGTAAGCCCCTGCTCTCTGTAAACGTTTTCGTATTTTTCTTTTGTTGTTGTAGGTATAACAAAGCGTTCGTTGTATTTTGCCACCGCCAGGAGTCGGTACATTTCTTCGACCATTTGGGGAGTTAAACCTACCTCCTTCAATAGGTTTTGGTTAAATTTATCTTCCCTACCCAGCTGTTTTGCCCTCATATACATCCTCATAACAAGGAGCTTTTTGAGTATGTTCCTAACCAGTTGTTCGTTTCCTCCGGCAAACATTTTGGCCAAATATTTGATGGGTATCCTCATTTCATCTATGGCGGGGAAGATTTCGTATTCGCTATAACCGTGTTTTGTCATTGTTTGTAGTATTGGACTTAGCGGTGGAACATACCAAACCATGGGAAGGGTTCGATATTCAGGGTGCAGAGGCAGTGCCACACCGAACTCTTTTATGAGCTTGTAAGTGGGAGAGCGTTTAGCCGCCTCTATCCAGTCGTAGCGGATGCCTGCCTTTTCGGCTTCTTTAACGGTGGCTTCATCGTTGGGGTCGTAGAATAGTTTCAGCTGGGCTTCAACCAGTTTAGCCTCGTCGGGTTCGGAGGCGGCCTCTTTGACTTTATCTATATCGTAGAAAATAACGCCTATGTAACGTATACGGCCAACACAGGTTTCGCTACATACCGTGGGAAGTCCGGCTTCGATTCGCGGATAGCAGAATATACATTTTTCCGCCTTTTGGGTATGCCAGTTGAAATATACCTTTTTGTAAGGGCAGCTGGATATGCAAAATCTCCATCCACGGCAAACCTCTTGGTCGACCAAAACTATGCCATCCTCTTCCCTCTTGTATATAGCACCCGACGGACAGGCGGCCATACAGGCGGCATTGAGGCAGTGGTTACACAATCGGGGTAGATAGTAGAAGAAGGTTTTTTCAAATTCCAGTGTTATTTCTTTTTCCAATTCGCTGTCAATGTTGGGGTCTTTCAGCATATATTCGGGGGAACCGGCAAGGTCGTCCTCCCAGTTGGGGCCCCATTGGATTTTATCCATATATTCCCCGGTAATTGCCGATTTAGGTCGGGCTACCGGTTGGAATTTAGATTCCTTTGCCTTAAAAAGGTTTTCATAATCGTAATCCCAAGGTTCGTAATAATCGTCGATGGTGGGAAGATAGGGGTTATGGAAAATATTGATATATTCAAAAAGTTTTCCGCCTAATCTTAATTTCAGCTGTCCGTTTTCCAATTTCCAACCGCCGCGGTATTTGTTTTGGTCTTCCCATCTCTTGGGATAACCTATTCCCGGTTTGGTTTCCACATTGTTCCACCACATATATTCGGTGCCTTCGCGGTTAGTCCATGTGTTTTTGCAGGTAATGCTGCAGGTGTGGCAACCGATGCATTTGTCGAGGTTTATAACCATAGATAGCTGAGCTTTTAAAGCCATTGTTTACACCTCCGAAAGGTTAAAAGGGGCGGAGGGTTAAACCTCCACCTTGGGAAATTCGGCCTTTTCAAGCTTGCGGATGTAAACCATTTCGTCCCTTTGGGTTCCGGTGGGGCCGTAGTAGTTAAATCCGTAAGCCAACTGGGCATAAGCTCCCACCGCGTGGGTCGGTTTTATGTGGATTTTGGTGGGTGCATTGTGGGAACCGCCCACCTGTTTAGTTGTTTGGGATATAGGAACGTTTACGGTTCTATCCTGGGCGTGATACATAAAGGCGGTTCCTCTGGGAATTCTGTGGCTAACCACCGCCCTGGCAACAACAACACCGTTGCGGTTAACCACCTCTATCCAGTCGTTATCTTTAATTCCGGCCTCCTTGGCATCCTCATGGTTTATCCAAACATATTGACCGCCCCTAAAGAGGGTGAGCATCCTTATGTTGTCAAAGAAGGTTGTGTGAATGTTCCATTTACCGTGGGGGGTTAAATATCTGGCTTTTAAGCGTTTGGCGTTTTTCACGGTTTCGGGTTCCCTTTCGTGCTCTTCAAAAGGTTCAAGTCTTAGAGGCGGTTTATAAACGGGCAATTCTTCGCCGATTTCTTTAAACAGTTCGTGGTCTAACATGAAATGTTGTCTACCTGTAAGGGTTCGGAAAGGTATTAGCAGCTCCGTATTGTTTGTAAAGGGTGCGAACCTTCTGGGGGATTTCATATGTTTGTAGTCGGGAACCAGGGGTTTTTCGTCGAATTTTTCCCAAATTTCCTCTAAGTGTCTATAGTCTTCAACATTTCCGGTAAATATAGGTGTAGATACCGTAACCCTCGGTTGGATTGTTATATCTTCAAAGGTAAAGCGTTCTCCCTCATGGTCTTTGGCTACATCTTTAATAGGTAAGCCGGTTTTATCCTCGGCCGATTTCCACGCCTTGGAGGCCACCCGACCGTTCATACAGCTGGACAGGGTAAGTATCGCATCGGCCGCTTGTCGGGCGGTTTCTATGTCGGGTAAGCCTTTGGTCGAGCCTTCTTTCCTTACCCCTAATTGAATTTTTAGCTCTTCATATTCCTCTTTGGCACTCCAGCTCCAACCGTGGGCTCCGAAAGGTTTGTTGGCCACATTGGGGCCCAAGGATACATATCTGTCGTAAACCTTGGTGTAATCTCTTTCGACAATGGCAATATTGGGCATTGTTTTTCCGGGTATAGGTTCCACCTCTCCCTTTTTCCAGTCCCTAATAACACCGTAAGGTTGGGCTATTTCTCCGGGGGTGTCGTGCATCATCGGGGCGGTCACTATATCCTTGTAAGTTCCTGGGAGATATTTTTCCGCCAGTTCGGAGAATTTTTTAGCCAAACCTCTAAAGGCGTCCCAGTCGGAACGGGCTTCCCAAGGAGGGTCTATAGCGGCGTTGAAGGAGTGTATGAACGGGTGCATGTCGGTGGAGCTTAGGTCTTCTTTTTCATACCAGGTTGCGGCCGGAAGAACTACATCGGAATATAACGCTGTTCCGGCCATACGGAAATCGAGGTTTACCAGCAAATCCAGTTTTCCGATAGGGGCGGGTTCACGAACTTGAACTTCTTTAGGTTTAAGCGGACTTTCCTCCGCGAGCAACCCGCCGTTTTCGGAGCCAAGCATATGTTTGATGAAATATTCGTGTCCTTTACCGCCAGCGGAAAGCCAGTTTGCCCTCCAAACAAAGAAGACCCTCGGGAAGTTGGTCGGATTAGCGGGGTCGGCTACAGCAAAATCTAACCTTCCGCTTTTTAGTTGTTCAACAACGTATTTAACAATTTCCTCGTTAGTTTTTGCCCCGTTTTCTTCGGCTTCCTTGGCCAGTTCTAAGGTGTTCCTGTTGAACTGCGGATAGGAAGGTAACCAACCGAGTCTGACCGCCAAATAGAGGTAGTCGGCAGGATGTCTGTATTGGGGATTATCCCTAACGGCCGAAGAAAGTTTTTCCATATCCAAATCTTCGTAGCGATATTGCTCCGAAGCAAAGTAGTAGAAGGTTGTAGCGTTTTGTATTCTGGGAGGCAGATACCAGTCCCTTGCAAAGGCTACTGTTGCCCAACCTTCAAAGGGTCTAACCTTTTCCTGTCCAACGTAGTGGGCCCAACCACCTCCGTTTCGACCTTCGGAGCCGGTTAGCATAACGAGGTTTAGAATGGTTCGGTAAATTATGTCAGCGTGATACCAGTGGTTAATTCCGGCTCCCATAATAATCATCGAACGGCCGTTGGTATCGGCGGCATTTTGGGCAAATTCTCGTGCTATTCTTATGACCTGCTCGGCCTTTACTCCGGTGAATTTTTCCTGCCACTTGGGTGTGTAAGGGATATCGTCTTCGTAGCTGTTTGCGTATCCTTTGCTTAGACCTTCCCTTTTTACGCCGTAGTTGGCAAACATTAAGTCCAGAACGGTAGTAACAACCAGCTCTTTATCGCCCACCTTAATTTTCTTGATGGGGATTTCCCTTTCGAGGACTCCGCGGGTATTATCGTCAAAGTAGGGAAGTTTTATTTCTACAATTTCGTCATGTTTGCCCAGGAAGGTTAAAAGTGGGTCTATCTTGTTGCCCTCTTCATCTTCCAGTTTAAGATTCCACTTTTTGGAACCTTCCCATCGATAACCTACCGTTCCGTTGGGAAGAACAGGTTTATCGCTTTTAGCGTCCCAAACCACAAGCTTCCATTCGGCGTTGGATACCTCTTTACCTAAATCGGAAGCCCTTAGAAAGCGGTTAATTACATATTTACCATCTTCGGTTTTTTCCAACAGTACCAAGAAGGGTAGGTCGGTGTAGCGTTTGGCATATTCCACGAAGTAGGGGGTTTCTTTATCGGCATAGAACTCTTTTAAGATTACATGGGTCATAGCCTGAGCAAGGGCTCCGTCGGTTCCGGCTCTAACGGGAACCCACTCGTCGGCGAATTTTACCGATTCAGCATAGTCGGGTGCCACCGAAACTACTTTAGTTCCTTTATAGCGAACCTCGGTCATAAAGTGGGCGTCGGGTGAACGGGTCATGGGAACGTTGGAACCCCACATTATCAGATAGTCAGCGTTAAACCAGTCTCCACTTTCGGGAACGTCGGTCTGTTCACCCCAAACCTGCGGCGAGGCTGGAGGTAGGTCGGCATACCAGTCGTAAAAACTTAAGACTGTCCCACCCAACAGGGAAACAAATCGGGCCCCCGATGCATAGCTAACCATCGACATTGCAGGAATGGGGGTGAAAGCCGCTATTCTGTCGGGGCCGTATTTTTTGATGGTTCTAATAAGGGCCGAAGCTATTAGCTCATAGGCCTCGTCCCAAGTGGTTCTAACAAATCCACCCCTACCTCTCTTCTTTTTATAGGCCCTTTCCTTTTCGGGGTCGGAAAGGATGATATCCCAGGCTTTAACGGGGTCGCCACCTGCCTCTTCCTTGGCCTTTCTCCATAAATCCAGTAGAACACCCCTTACATAGGGATACTTAACCCTTAGCGGACTGTAGACATACCAGGAAAAACTGGCACCCCTCGGGCATCCCCTCGGTTCATATTCGGGAAAGTCGGGCCCTGTGGAAGGGTAATCGATTGCTTGGTGTTCCCAAGTAATAACCCCGTTTTTTACATAAATTTTCCAGCGGCAGGAACCGGTGCAGTTAACACCGTGGGTAGAGTAGACAAATTTATCGTAACTGAACCTGTTTCGATAAAAATCTTCCCACTCCCTACCTTCCTTTACCAGGGATATGTGCCCATCGGAATATACCTTTGATGGTTTTAAATGCTTGAGTTTTTTTAATAGGTGGGAAATTTTCCTTTTCATTTCTTCCCCCTCTTAGGGAGGAAGATACCTTGACCTATATCACATGTCAATGATTATAAAGTTTTTCGAATACTTTAAGGGTGGTTGAATTTTGTTAACAAAATTGTTTTTCGAAACACTTTATGGGTTAAGTTTTGGATACCTCCCTATCCAGCTTATAATTCGCCCATACAAAGGTGAAAAAGTCAATAACAAAGTAAATATAACCCTTTCAGGTTTTAAGCTTTAAAAATTACCTCGGAGAATAACAAAATTTAGAAAACCTTTTAGGGTTCTTTTTTGGAAATGCGAACTTAAGAAGGTTTTTAAGTTTCTACCCTTAAGGGAATATATCTACTAATTTTTATGGACACTTTGGGAGCTTTTTTAAAGA
>JAADES010000044.1 GCA_013153315.1 Aquificota bacterium | reverse complement strand
ACCCTTTAGGGGTTTAATATTGTTTTTCAACAAGTTGGGGTTTTGGGATAACAATTCTAATTTCTCCTTAATGATTTTTTGAACCGGCTTGTCCAGCTTTTTAAACTCTTCTACTGCTTCCTTTTAAAAAAAGGAGTTTGTAGGTCATAATTCTTTAAAAACCTCCTCCGCCGGTATCAGTTCGGTTTTACCCTCTTGGAGTCTTTTCAATCTCTCTTCCGCTATTTTTGTGTCCAGATAGTCGAAGTAATAGGTCAAAGCTTTGGCTATTAGGCGACTTTTCTTTTCTCCGAGCTCCTTGGCTACCCTTTCCAGTTCCTCCGCTAATTCCTCCTCCAGAGTTATGTTTAACCTCTTTACTCCCATAAGTGTGTATTATGATGTGTATAAAACTGCTATGCGTCCTGAATTTTTAACCCACGAAAATATAAAAGAAAAACTTATCTCCTTGGGTTGGAAAGATAGAAGCAACTTAAAACCAACGGAGGGAATTCTTATAGAGGAAACCCTTAAGGAGGCTATAAAAAGACTTAACTCGGAAGAATTTAAACTAAAAGGTTTAACTTCTAAAGAGGAAGAAAGAGTTTTAAACGAAACTCTGAGAAGATTAAAAGAAGAAATAGATCCCGTTAAAGTTTTGGATTGGTTAAAAAACGGTATCGATGTAAGTTTAGATTTAGGTCAAAAAGGGAAAGAAATTTTTAATTTAAAATTGATAGATTTTGAAAACTTAGAGAACAACGAATTCTTTTTCATCCACGAAAAACCATTTACAGGCCAGTACAACATAAGACCCGACTTTACACTTTTTATAAATGGGATACCCGTAGCGATAATAGAGGCTAAAAGGGAAATTTCCGAAGAAGAGGAATATACCTATCTGAACGCTCTCCGGCAGATAGAAAAGTATGAGATAGAGAACCCAAAACTTTTTAACTTCGTTCAGCTCGGTATAGGTATAGCGGATAAAAACTTTTACATCCCGACCTACCCAAACACGGACAGACAAAAAAGATGGAAAACCCGTAAGGTGGAAATTTGGAAAGAGGAAACTCGCGAGGGAGAATATAAAGAAAACATCTTCGGAATTTTAAAACCCGAAATTCTTACCGATTTGATAGAAAACTTCATATTTTTCCAAGCAAAAAAGGGAAGCCTTAATAAGGTAGTTGCCCGTTACATTCAATACTACGCTGTAAACAAAACCTTTAAAAGAGTTGAGGATTACCTAAACGGCGGAAACAAAAATCGGGGACTTATATGGCACTGGCAGGGGTCGGGGAAAACTTGGGAAATAATCTTTTTGGCGGAAAAGTTTTATAGAAAGTATTACGACCGCGATGCGGTGGTTTTTATTATCGTCGACCGTAGAGAATTAGAAGACCAATTTGACGAAGTTCTTATCTCCTTAAGGAATACAAAATTTGTAATCGACAAAAGGAAAGGGGCGAGGATTTCCAGCATCGAAGAGTTTACGGAAAAACTAAAACTGATAAAGGAGTCGGAAGCCAACCCCAACGTATCCGCCGGGGGTGTCCACCTTGTAATGATGCACAAGTTTACGGATAAGCAATTAAAAGCAATACCCGAAGGGGAGATTAAAAAGAAGGAAATACTCCTTTTGAGGGACGAGGCCCACCGCACCGAAGGCGGTAAAGATGCAGTCTTCTCCGCCGTTAGGAATCACATCTTTAAAAATGCCTCTTTGATAGGTTTTACGGGCACCCCGGTTCACAAAAGGGAAAACAGCACATTTGAAACCTTTGCCTATCCGAGGGAAGGGGAGTTTTATCTCCACCGTTATTTTATAGCCGACTCTATAAGAGATGGCTACACCGTTCCCCTAACCTTCAGAGTTGCCGGTAGTGATGATATTGGAATTAAATTAAATGAACGGGAACTTAAAGAGTTAATCAACCTTTACAAGGAAAACAGAGACATAGAGGAAATTTCCGTCAGCGAAAGAGAATTTTCAAATCTACTCAACTTGAGAGACTTTTTAAAAAGCGATTCCTACTTAGAAAAAGTTGCTCAGTACATAGTCGAAAATATCGAAACGGACACCGAAGAATTTGCCTATAAAGCTATGATAGCCGTTCAGAGCCGCAAGGCTGCTGTAGTACTGAAAAGAAAACTGGACGAAATCTTATCTAAAAAATTTGAAAATTATTCCCCCGAATGGGTTGAGGTGGTTATTACCTATCAGAACGACGACGAAGTCGAGATAAAAGAATACCTTAACGAAGTTAGACAAAGATACGGTATTACAGATGCGGAGAAAGTTAACAAAAGAATCGTTGAAAGATTTAAAGAAAGCGAAAATCCAAAAGTGTTGATAGTCAATCGAAAACTCTTAACGGGTTTTGACTGTAAAAAATTGAAGGTTTTATATCTGGCGGAGATTCTAAACGGGAGCCTACTACTACAGGCAAGCGCCAGGGTAAACCGTCCCTACCCCGGCAAGGAGTTCGGTTTGATAGTTGACCTTACGGGTGTATCCATTGAAAACTACAAAAAGGCTATTCAAGAGTATAACCTTTACGAACAAAAAGAGATTAATGAGGACATCCTTAAAAACCTCTTCAAGGACAGCCGAGAGATTTGGGAAACCTTTCTTAGGAGGTTGGAAGATTTTAAAAACCTTTTTGAGAATATTACAGGTCTAACACTTGAAGAGTTTTCCCAAAAGCTTACCTCCAAAAGTTCGGAGGAAGTCAAAGAAACCCTTAGGGAGGTCGTTGGTAGAGTTTTCGCTTCAAATGAGGGGTTTTATTCGTTAATACCGCTCTTGGGGGAAATTACGAAACACTACGAAATTATCGGAGGTTATCCGGAAAAGGCTAAACCCCAGTGGAAGAGGATTTATAAAACATTGAAAACCCTACAGGTTGCCATAAATCGTAAATTGAGACCTACCAAAGGTAAAATTCCCAAAGAGATTGAGGAAGAAATTTTAAAGGGCATAGAATTCGGAGAAATAAAAAATCTTGACGATTTAACGCTTGACGAGCATAGTTTAGAAAAACTGCTAAAAGAAGGTAGGGATTACCTAATAATCTCCGATTGGTTAATTCCCTTAGCGAACTTTTTGGAGCAGGAAAAGGAGGAACCTTTATACAAGCTAATTTACAAAAGACTCAAACAGCTCCAAAAGGAATATAGAGAAAAAGTTTCAGACGCCCGAAAGATTATCAACGAATTAAAAAGTCTAACCCAACAGGTTAAAACT
>JAADES010000029.1 GCA_013153315.1 Aquificota bacterium | reverse complement strand
GGAAAGAAATTTTTAATCTAAAGCTTATAGACTTTGAAAACTTAGAGAACAACGAATTCTTTTTTATCCACGAAAAACCATTTACAGACCAGTACAACATAAGACCCGACTTTACCCTATTCATAAACGGGATTCCTCTAGCAATAATAGAAGCCAAGAGGGAAATTTCCGAAGAAGAGGAAGATACCTATCTGAACGCTCTCCGGCAAATAGAAAGGTATGAGAGAGAAAACCCGAAACTCTTTAACTTCGTTCAGCTTGGTATCGGCATAGCGGATAAAAACTTTTACATTCCAACCTATCCCAACAGGGACAAAGAACCGAGATGGAAGACCCGTAAGGTTGAAATTTGGAAGGAGGAAACCCCCGAAGGTGAATACAAAGAAAACATCTTCGGAATTTTAAAACCCGAAATTCTTACCGATTTGGTGGAAAACTTCACATTTTTCCAAGCAAAAAGGGGAAGCCTTAATAAGGTTGTTGCCCGCTATATGCAATACTATGCGGTAAATAAAGCCTTTAAAAGGATAGAAGATTATCTAAAAGGCGGAAACAAAAACCGGGGACTTGTATGGCACTGGCAGGGTTCGGGAAAAACTTGGGAAATAATATTTCTGGCGGAAAAGTTTTATAGAAGGTATTACCACCGCGATGCGGTGGTTTTTATTATCGTTGACCGTAGGGAGTTGGAAGACCAATTTGACGAAGTCCTTATTTCGTTAAGAAATACAAAGTTTGTAATCGACGAAAGGAAAGGGGCAAGAATTTCAAGCATCGAAGAGTTTACCGAAAAACTAAAACTGATAAAGGAATCGGAAAACAATCCCAATGTATCCGCCGCGGGTGTCCACCTTGTAATGATGCACAAATTTAGAACCGACCACTTAAGTGCAATACCCGAAGGGGAGATAAAGAAAAAGGAAATACTTCTACTAAGGGATGAAGCTCATCGCACCGAAGGGGGACCGGACGCGGTATTTTCCGCCGTAAGGAACCACATTTTTAAAAATGCAATCTTAATAGGTTTTACGGGAACACCCGTTCACAGGAAGGAAAACAGCACCTTCGAAACCTTTGCCTACCCGAGGGAAGGGGAGTTTTACCTTCACCGCTATTTTATAGCCGACTCCATAAGGGACGGCTACACAGTACCCCTAACCTTTAGGGTGGCGCTTAGCGATTTTGTAAAGGCCAGTGTGGATGAGAAGGAAATAAAGGAGCTGATAAACCTTTACAGGGAGAACAGAGATTTAGAGGAACTTTCCTCCACGGAAAGGGAAATTTCCAAATTGCTTAGTTTTTCGAAGTTCTTAAACAGCGATGCCTATCTAAAAAGGGTTGCCGAATATATAGCCGATAACCTTGCGGTGGATACCGAAGCTTTCACATTTAAAGCTATGGTAGCGGTGCAAAGCCGATTGGCCGCCGTAAAGCTTAAAAGAGAGCTGGATAGGATTTTATCCCAGAGATTTGCAGATTATTCCCCCGAATGGGTTGAGGTTGTAATAACCTACACCAACGACGACGAAATAGAGATAAAAGAATACCTATCCGAAGTTAGAAACAGGTATGGACTAACCCATCCCGAGGAGATTAACAAGAAAATCGTTGAGAGTTTTAAAGAAAAGAAAAATCCAAAGGTGTTGATAGTAAATCGAAGGCTTTTAACGGGTTTTGACTGCAAAAAGTTGAAAGTTTTATATTTGGCGGAAATTTTAAAAGGTAGCCTGCTGCTGCAAGCCAGCGCCAGGGTAAATCGCCCCTATCCGGGTAAAGAGTTCGGTCTAATCGTTGACCTTACCGGTGTGTCCATTGAAAACTACAAAAAGGCAATTCAAGATTACAACCTCTACGAACAAAAAGAGATTAACGAGGACATCCTTAAAAACCTCTTCAAGGACAGCCGAGAAATTTGGGAAACTTTTCTTAGAAGACTGGAAGAATTTAAAAACCTATTTGAGAACATTACAGGCCTAACACTCGAAGAGTTTTCCCAAAAACTTACCGCCAAAAGTTCGGAAGACGCCAAAGAGACCCTTAGGGAGGTTGTTGGTAGGGTGCTCACTTCAGATGAGGGGTTTTATCCGTTAATACCACTTTTGGAGGAAATTACGAAACTATACGAATCTCTCGGAGGCTATCCCGAAAAGGCAAAACCCAAATGGCGGAGCATTTATAAAACTTTGAAAACCTTGCAGGTTGCCGTAAACCGGAAATTAAAACCCCGCAGAGTTGTAAAAATACCGAAAGAAATTGAAGAGGAAATTTTAAAAGGCGTAGAATTTGGAGAAATTAAAAACCTTGACGAGCTAACCCTAAGCGATGAAGTTTTAGAAAAACTACTAAACGAGGGCAAAGATTACTTAATAATCTCCGATTGGTTGATTCCGCTGGTAAACCTATTGGAGGAAGAAAAGGAGGAACCTCTATACAGGTTGATTTATAAAAGGCTTAAAAAACTCCAAAAGGAGTATAGAGAAAAAGCTTTAACCGCCAAACAAATTGTTGAGGAATTAAAAGGTTTAACCGGGCAGGTTAAGAAACATAGAAAAACGTTAAAAACCCTTTCACCCTCTAGGAGAATCTTAAAAGCTATTTCCTACTACCTAAGGGAGAGGGGAATAGAAATACCCCAAAAAGTTGAGAATTTGGAGAAAACCCTGGAGGATTTAATAAGTAACCCACCCAGTGAGGAGGTAAAAAAAGAGGTAAGAAAACACTTAAAAGTTCTGCTAATAAAGGCAAAAGTGCCCTCCAAGGAGAGAGAAAGGGTTGTAGACCTCCTAATGGAAGAGGTAATTCTTCCCTACACTCGGAGGTTTAGAGGTGGAGCTTAAGAAACTCCTCAAGGAAGTTTTGGAGGAATTGAACCTTAGAGGTGAGTTTAAAGTAAAGGTAAAACCCTTTAGGAAGAAAATCGCCTCTATATCTCACAGAACGAGGACGATTTACATAAATAAAACCTGCCTGGAGGTTTTAACCGAAGAGGAAATTAAATTTGTTTTGGCCCACGAGCTTTTACATTTAAAGTGTGGAAAATTTCACACCATCGAGTTTGAGCGAAAGCTTAAAAAGCTGTTTGGTAAAGATTTAACCTATTTGGTTAATTGGAAAGTTAAAAAATCTATGGAATTTAAATAAAAAGGAAAACTCAAACCGCTAACTCCTCTTTCTCCTCCGCCTTGTAGTGTATCCAATCGTTATAAACACTCTCTATTTCTTTGTCGAAGTGGAAATAACTCTTGGGGAAACTATCCAACCTCTGCTCTT
>JAADES010000008.1 GCA_013153315.1 Aquificota bacterium | reverse complement strand
CAGATAACATTAAACGAGGAAAAATTTTTCCATCCTTTAGCTTTAAACCTTTATACTTACCCAGAGCTTTTAGGAATAAGGCAAAAGTTGTTATTCTTTGCTGACCATCTACAATAAATAAAGGCTTTATTAAGGAAAGTTCTTTGTTTAGGAAAAATGATAAATCTTTTAAAGAAGAAAAATATTGTTCGAAAACTTTATTAGGTGTAAATTTTTTCAAAACCTTTATATTCGAAACTGGGACTAAGAATATACTACCAAATAGGTAGGGCATGTTATTTTTATAAGCACTGTAAATATCCTGTAGAAAATCTACAACCTCTTTTTCAGTCCAAGAATATGGTCTTTGGTAGTTCGGAACGAGTAATACAGTTTCAGGGTCATTAAATATTTTTATAAATTTAATTTCTCGTGTTTCGGAAATAACATGTTCCATAATATGAGAAAGTTTATTAGATGACCTTTGTAGTAATTTTGAGTTAAAACCCTAAGAGTAGCTCCCTTATAACTTTTGCTTTCCAGTAGAGATTTAAAATAAACTCCTTACCTTCCTTTGTCAAAATTTAGCTTGAGAGGTGAAAACATGGGTTGGAATAACATAGGAAAGGACTCCTGCGGTGTAGGATTTCTATGCGATATCCACGGTAGGAGTTCCCATTCCATAGTTAAACTCGGAGTGGAGGCGGTAAAAAACCTAACCCACCGTGGAGCGGTAGGAGCAGACGGAAAAACCGGTGACGGTGTGGGAATATTAACCCAAATACCCCGCAAGTTTTTTAAAAAATATTTGGACAAAGAAGGTTTAAAAATTTCCGATATAAATAACCTTGCGGTAGGTTTTATTTTTTCCAAAACCAGCGAAGGATTTAAACTTTTGGAAGAAGCCCTAAAAAGGTTCGGTTTCAAAATAATTGCCTACAGGGAGGTTCCCCACGATAACGATGCCCTCGGTGTGGGAGCTTTTAGAGAAAAACCCGAATTGTGGCAAATATTAATAGACACCGAGGGGGTAGAAAACCCCGAATTAAAACTCTATTTGGTCAGAAAATTTGTAGAAAGACACTTTACCGA
This sequence comes from Aquificota bacterium, assembly GCA_013153315.1. Taxonomy (GTDB): domain Bacteria; phylum Aquificota; class Aquificia; order Aquificales; family QOAS01; genus QOAS01. The sequence continues at coordinate 45,064 of JAADES010000008.1, read as the reverse complement.
AGACCAATTCTATATAGTATCCCTATCCACAAAAGTAATTGTTTACAAAGGAATGTTAATAGCCCCCTACTTGGACACCTTTTACCCCGACCTGAAAGACGCAGATTTCGAAAGCTCCTTTGTTATATTCCATCAAAGGTATTCAACAAACACATTACCCAAATGGTATTTGGCCCAACCCTTTAGATGGCTGGCCCACAACGGTGAAATAAACACCATAAGGGGAAACCGCAACTGGATGGACACCCTTCAGCACGAAATAGAGCATGAAATATTCGGAGAATACAACGAATGGCTAAAACCGATAGTAAAACACGACGAAAGTGATACCGCTTCCTTGGACAAGGTTTTCGAACTCTTAATGTTTGCAGGTTTTAAACCCGAACACGCCATAAATATGCTAATACCCCCTGCGTGGGAACACATTACCGAACTCCCCCAAGAGGTTAGGGATTTCTTCGAATACCAAGCCCTATTAATGAAACCCTGGGACGGCCCCGCGGCAATATGCTTCACCGACGGAGATACCACCGTAGGGGCCCACTTGGATAGAAACGGACTAAGACCGGAAAGGTACATACTAACCAAAGACGGATTGCTAATAGTCGGCTCCGAGGTCGGAATGGTAGAAATAGACGAAAAATCGGTTGTAGAAAGGGGACGCCTCGGGCCGGGAGACACATTAAGCGTAAACCTAAAAGAGGGAAAAATCAAAAAAACCGAACAAATATTGGAAGAATTGGCAAAACAGAAACCCTACAGCGAATGGATAAACAAATTCCTCCTAAGGTTGTCCGAATTAGAAATAAAACAGAAAAAGGTATTTAATCCCAAAGACTACGAGGAGGATAAAGAGCTAAGAACCCGCAAATGGGTGGCGTTCAATTACTCCAAAGAGGAAATAGAAGAAATAATCAAACACCAAGGGGAGACCGGACACATCTATACCTACTCCATGGGAGATGATACACCCATACCCCCTCTAAGGGAAAAACCTACCAACCTATTCAGGTTCTTCAAACAAAGATTTGCCCAGGTCACCAACCCACCGATAGACCCCATAAGGGAAAAAGTTGTTATGTCCCTAAAAATGAATTTGGGACACAAGCCCAACTTCCTCTATGAAAAACCAGAATACGCCCGCCGACTGCAGATAGAAAGCCCGATACTTTTAAACCACCAATTGGAAGCCATCAAAAACAACGGAGTTTTAAAAGTAGCCGAAGTTAGCACCACCTACCCCGAAGGCCAAAGCCTAAAAGAAGCCCTAAACAACCTATTTAGCAAAGTAGAAGAGGAAATCAGAAACGGCGCCGAAATAGTAATACTTTCCGATAAAGACCTAAGCGAGGGTAAAAAATACATACCCGCACTGCTGGCGGTTGCAGGATTGTTCCAATATCTAAACAGAAAAGGTCTTGCCCACAGAGCAAGCTACATAATAGAAACCGGCGAAGCCCGCGAAGACCACCACATAGCAACCTTGGTAGGATACGGAGCAAGTGCCGTTCACCCCTATTTGGCAATAGAAACCGTTAAAACCCTCGTAGAGGAAGGAAAACTTCAACCTAAAAACCTACCCGTGGAAACATCTCTTGAAAACAAGATACAACAGGCGGTTGCAAACTATGTTAAGTCCCTCGAAGAGGGCGTTAGAAAAATCCTTTCCAAAATGGGAATATCGACCCTAAACTCCTACCAAGCGGCGGAAATATTCGACGCCGTATGTCTCAATAAGGATTTCGTTGACGAATACTTTACAGGAACAAACACAACGGTGGAAGCCTACGGATTGGAAGACATTGAAAGAATTTATTCGATTTTCATAGACAAGGCCTTCACCACCGAAAAACCCCAAGTGGAAAGAAGCGGCGAAATGAAACAAGGCCGCGGCGAATGGCACGCTTGGAACGCCGAAGTGGTGCGGGCGGTTCATTCCATGTCCAAACTGGGAGAGAAATATGTTCTCGAGGAACTCAAAAAGGGTAAAATCGACCCCGACCGCCTTGCAAGGAAGTTGTTTGTAGAGGATGAACAACTAAAGGGCAAATATAAAGAATTTTTAAAAGCCACCCAAAGGAGGCCGACTTTCTACAGAGACCTACTGAAGATAAAACCCAAAGGTAAAAAACTCCCCATAGACGAAGTTGAACCGATTGAAAGCATCCTCAAAAGGTTTGTTATACCGGGCATGTCGATAGGTGCTTTATCCCCCGAAGCCCACGAGACATTGGCCATAGCCGCCAACCTATTGGGAATGAAAATGTGCTCCGGAGAAGGTGGAGAAGACCCCGCCCGTTACGGAACTCTTAAAAACTGCTCCATAAAACAGGTGGCCAGCGGAAGGTTCGGAGTTACTCCTCTATACCTTATAAACGGTAAAGAGATAGAGATAAAAATAGCCCAAGGTGCAAAGCCCGGTGAAGGCGGACAACTACCCGGCCACAAAGTCAACGAATACATAGCCAAACTAAGACACTCCAAACCCGGCGTAACATTGATAAGCCCACCTCCCCACCACGATATCTATTCCATAGAAGACTTGGCCCAACTAATACACGACCTAAAGCAGGCCAACCCATCGGCCCATGTGGCCGTTAAGTTGGTTTCCGAGGTAGGAGTGGGAACGGTGGCCGCCGGTGTTGCAAAAGCCTACGCCGACATAGTGCAAATATCGGGAGGAGATGGCGGAACGGGAGCTTCCCCCTACGGCTCCATAAAGAACGCCGGTCTGCACTGGGAATATGGCCTATGGGAAACCCAAAAAGCCCTAATGGAAAACGACCTAAGGCACCTGGTAAGGGTTAGGGTTGACGGAGGACTAAAAAACGGGCGCGACGTTCTAATAGCGGCACTTATGGGTGCGGAAGAATACGGCTTCGGAACGGCGGCAATGATAGCCGAAGGTTGTGCCATGATACGCCAATGCCACACCAACAAATGCCCCACCGGAGTGGCAACCCAAGACGAAAAACTCCGCTTGAAATTTAAAGGAAATCCCGAAGATGTAATCGTTTACTTCCTGGCGGTGGCCCACCACCTAAGGGAACTGATGGCGGAGCTCGGCATTAGAAGCCTCGATGAAATAATAGGCGATTACGAACTGCTGGAGCCCGATAACACCGCCGAAAAACATCCCGAAGCCCCCAAAGTAAAAGTTGAACAACTCCTAAGGGATATACCCAAAGATAAACCGAGAAAGTGCCAAGTTTTCAGAAACGACAACCCCGCCTTTAACTTTAACGATGTCCTACTGGAGGAACTATCTTATGACATACAACTTAAGAAGAACATAAACAAAAAATACCCCATAAGGAACATCTATAGAACCGTTCCCACCAAGTTGGTTAAAACGGTATTGGAAACAAACTACGATGGAAAAATTAAATTGACCTTCGAAGGAACGGCGGGACAAAGTTTTGGAGCCTTCCTACCCGAGCAATTCGAAATAACCCTCGTAGGGGAAGCTAACGACTATGTGGCCAAAGGTTTGGGTGGCGGTAAGGTTGTAATAAAACCCTACCCTTGGGAAATTAACAAAACCAAAGATTTAACCCTTGCGGGCAACACCTGCCTTTACGGTGCCACCGGCGGACAGCTCTTTATAGCGGGTAAGGTTGGAGAACGGTTTGCAATAAGAAACAGCGGTGCGGTGGCGGTTGTAGAGGGTGCAGGGCATCACTGCTGCGAATATATGACCGAAGGCGTGGTTGTTGTTTTGGGCAATACCGGCTATAACCTCGGAGCGGGAATGACCGGCGGAAGGGCCTACGTTCTCGACCTCGACGGCCGCTTGGAAGAACGGATTAATAAGGGCTATGTGTATACCGTCCCGCTACTGGATAAAAGGGCCGAAACCGAGCTCAAATATTGGATAGATAAACACTACATAGAAACCGACAGCCTCTGGGCTAAAGAAATTCTCGAGAATTGGGAAAAATACAAACCTCTATTTAAGGTGGTTATTCCCTACGAAACAAAACGCCGAACCACCGACCCCTTCGCCGACATCGACGAGTGCGAATTCCTACCCTTGGAGGAAGCCCAAACTGTTAAACCTAAGGAGGAAGCTAAACAACAACAACCCAATGAGGATAGTCTTAAAGAACCTACTTCCCAAGTAAGGGATAAAGAAAATCAACCCGAATGGGTAAAAAGATTTTTAGACTTTTTCGGTCTTTAATTTTTTTCTTTAAAGTTTTAGATTAAATTTTTCCGCAAATTGGTTAATTCTTCTAACAACCTCTTCGGCGTAGTGTTTTAGTTCCCTTAGGTGTTCCTCTATTTCCCTCCTAATACGGGAGAGTTCTTTTTCCAACTCCGCCAATTTGTCGGAAAGTTCGTATTCCTCGAATTTTAGGTCGTCGTATTTTTTTCTTAACTCCTGCAGTTTTTCGGTTACTTCGTTCATTTTTTCCAAGAGTTTTTTGCGGGTTTCCATTAACCTTTCGTATTCGCGGGGGCTGTCGGCATGCTGAAGGAGCTGTTTATTTTTTCTTAGCTTGTGTCTTAGTTCGTTATATTCGTGTTCCAACTCCTTTATTTGGCGGGAAACTTCCAAAACTTCCTTTTCTATTTCGGTTAGCCTTTTTTCTATTTGCTCTTTTTCCGATAGCAGACGGTCGTATTCGGCCACCAAATGCCTTAGCCTTTTATCCACCGCGTGGAGGTGTTTGGCTTCTTTATCCACACTTTCAAAAATTTTTTCCAATAGTTCCTTCATTCCTCTCCTCCTTTATAATTCCTTGCTAAAGAAAATTAAAAAGTTGCTTTTTAAAAAGCAAGCGAAAGCTTCCAAAGCACTTATTCAGAAACCCCTTAAGGGGGTTAAATAAAAAACAAACTTTGTTTGGTTTAAAACCTTTTATTCCCGACAATGTTTTCCTATGGAAACTTTTAAAAGGGCAATAGTGGGTTTTGATGGAAGTCCTTCCTCTTTTGCGGCGGCCCAATATGCCTTCGATTTAGGGAAAAATTTGGACATTCCCGTGGTAGGTATCTTTGTTATAGATAAACGTCTTTTGGACGAAGCTATTTTGGAAGACCTTGCGGGAATTTTGGGATTTACCTTCTATGTAGGTATTTCGCAGAAAGTAAAAGAGGCTTTGGAAAAGAAGGCCGATGTTCTTTTTCAAGAATTTGCCCAAATGGGAAGAGAAAAAGGGGTAAGGGTTTCCCTTGTTCAGGTGGAAGGTCTTCCCTATGTAGAAATAGCCAACGAAGCCGACCCCGAAGACATAATCTTTCTCGGACACAAAAGGAGCGATTTCCCCGGAGGGATTTTAATAGGTTCGACCGCCGAAAGGGTGGTTAGAAATGCCCCCTGCCCCGTTTTTATTTCCAGGGAAAAATACAAACCGATAAAGAACATAGGAATAGCCTTTGATGGCTCTGAAGTCTCCAAAAAAGCCGTAAAAGTCGGTGCCCTGCTGGCCGACGCCTACAAGGCCAAATTGGAAGTTATTTTTGTCGAACCCAACGACCATTTTCCCCAAGAGGTGGTAGACAAAATAAAACAGGAGGCGGAACAAATCTTGGAACCCCTCGGAAAGGATTTTACCTTTACCCTCCTTAAAGGGTTTGCGGAAGAAAAATTGGTCGAATATCAGGAGCACGGAAATATAGACCTCCTTGTTATGGGTGCTTTTGGAACAAAACCCATTAAGGAAATAATTTTGGGTAGCGTTGCCTATTATGTAATGCACAACGCCAAAGGCCCCGTTGTCTTTGTTAAATGAAAAACCTTCCTTTCAAAGGTTTTTCTTTTTATTTTCTTCCTTTAATAGCAAATAATTACAATTTAAACTTTAGAACTACCTAAGGAGGGTTTGCTTTGGATTATAACCACGAGTTGGAAACTATTTTTGTCGGACTTAAAAAGGATGAACCTTACATAAATTTCCTTTACAAGCCAATAAAAATTCTTCCCGACTACATGAAGGTGCAAATTATTGAAGGGGAAACCCCGTCGGTTCCAATGGAACCCTACACTTTATACTTCACCTTGGGGAGTGCAATAATAACCATTGATGGGTTAGCCCTAAAAATAGACCCCGAAACCCAAAAGGTTATTTTTTTTGTCAAAGATACCCACTTAGAGCAAAGAAAATATCCGCGATTTAAAGTCCAAGAATTGGGAATAAACGTATTTTTAAGAAACCTAAAAGGGGTTTTGGTGGATATATCCCGCGGAGGTTGCAGAATATTTTTCCCCTCCATTAGGGGTTCGAGATTTATAGATATGGAGCAGTTGGATAAATTGGAATTTATTCTTCCCAATGGGAAAACCTACAAACTAAAGGCAAGAATGCTCAGCTTTAACCCCGAAACTTGGGAAGCATCTTTTGCCTTCATAAAGGGTCAGGACGGTATACCTATAATGCTCAAACAAATTTTAGATATGCTTAAAGCTAAGAAAAAAGGCTACGATATAAAAACTATCGGCGAAAAAATAGGTTCGGGCATTTTGCGAAAGTTGGGAATAAAAAAATAACCAATAAAATACTCCCGCATGTCGGTAAAAGTAGCCGTTTCAGGAGCTTTGGGACGTATGGGTCGGAGAATACTAAATATAGCCCACGCCGACCCCGAAGTTGAAATAGTCGGGGCATTGGAAAGCCCTAAAAACGCCCGAGAAAAAGATTTGGGCAAAGCCTTAGGCGACAACCGCTTTAATGGAATACCTTTAAGTTCCAATGCGGAGGAAATAATTTCCAAAGCCGACGTTTTAATAGAGTTTGCTAACTCTCCCGAGGCTGCAATAGAGCACGCAAACATTGCCGCCGATTTGGGCAAAGCGGTAGTTATAGGAACAACGGGCTTTAGCAAAGAACAGCTGAAAGAGTTGGAAGAATTGGCTTTAAAAACCCCTCTACTATTTTCGCCCAACATGAGCTTGGGCGTTAATCTGCTCTTTAGACTTGTTCAGATAGCAACCAAGGTATTAAAGGACAAAGATTTCGACATCGAGATAATGGAAATCCACCACCGCTTTAAAAAGGATGCTCCTTCGGGAACCGCAATGCGTTTGGCCGAAATTATAGCCCAAGAATTGGGTAAACCCCTTGAAGAGATAGCCGTTTACGGAAGAAAAGGCCACTATGAACGGGCTAAAGACGACTTAGGAATAATGACCCTCCGCGGTGGCGATGTGGTTGGGGAACACACCGTTTACTTTTTCGGTTTTGGAGAGCGTTTGGAGCTAACCCACAGGGCAACCTCTCGGGATATTTTCGCTAAGGGGGCGGTAACCGCCGCTAAATGGATAGCGGATAAAAGGCCCGGTAGACTTTACAATATGTTCGATGTTTTGGGTTTATAAATCCTTTTCTTTTCCCTTATTTTGTTCTCTATGGTTAGGATTAAAGAGGTAAAAGTTTACCCCCTTGAGGAAAAATTCGGAATTCAACACCGTTTGGTTTTAAGTGAAGAAACCCCTTCGGAGGTTTTGGAAAATTTAATCAACTCCTTTCAAAGGTTTTCCTCAGCACAAGATTTCCAAGCCGAGGGAAAAAATATAAACCTATCCTTCGACGGAAAAAAAACTTTTACCTTTGAACTTGAAAAGGATATTGAAGACTACTATACGGACGAAGTTCACGAAGCTTGGAAAAGAATGGTTTCCGACGCAATGGGAACAGAAGAACCCTTTAGATATTACTCTTTCTATACCCCCGACGGTGAGCATATAGGAACGGTAGGTTTTAAACAGGATTGTGAAAATTTTTATCCGGTAATTGTCATTTACAAAAATTTTTAAACAGAGAAAGGAAAGGAAATAATTAACCTTGTTCCAATTTTTGTTTGATGTAGTTAATAGCGTCTCCTACGGTTCTTATTTTTTCGGCATCCTCGTCGGGGATTTCAATTCCAAATTCCTCCTCGAGGGCCATAATTAGTTCAACTACATCCAAGGAGTCGGCACCGAGGTCTTCAACAAAGGACTTTTCGGGGGTAATATTTTCAATGCTTTCCCCCAACTGGTCGGCTATTATTTCCCTAACCCTTTGTTCGATATCTGCCATTTTTCTACCTCCCGCTAAAGTTGATGTTTGAAATAGAGTATTTTATGCAAGAGGTTTTTTTAGCACCTACTAATACCTAACAGATGAAGGTTGAAAATGTTTTTCCAACAATGAAAGGAATTTAAAGAAAAAGGTTATATCCGACCATTAAAAGTTTTTAATTTAAAATTCTTCTTCCCTGTCCTTAAGAAGTTTGTAAACAATACCGTCAACCAAAGCCCGCCAAGAGGCCTCAATAATGTTTTCGTGAACTCCTACGGTAGACCATTTTCTTTTTCCGTCGGAGAATTCGATAAGAACCCTCACTTTGGCGGCTGTTCCTGCAGTTTCGTTAACAATTCTAACCTTGTAGTCGATAAGTTTTATATCCTGAACGGAGGGATAAAGTTCTTTTAAAGCTTTTCTTAGGGCGCGGTCTAAGGCGTTTACGGGCCCGTTGCCTAGGGCTGCGGTATGTTCTTCAAAATTATCCATAGAAACCCTGACGGTGGCTTCCGAAACGGGGGAAGTATCCCCTTTTCTTTTAGCAATTAGAATGCGGTAGGCGTCGAAATTAAAGAAGTTGGGCACCAATCCGAAATGTCTTTTTATTAAAAGCTCCAAAGAGGCGTCGGCAGCTTCAAATTGATAGCCTTCCTTTTCCAACTCTTTGATTTTTTCTATAAGCTTTCGTAATTCCACCGATGAAGGTTCTATATCCAAACCGTATTCGCGTAATTTTGCCACCAGATTGCTCTTTCCTGCCATGTCCGACACGGTGATTTTCCGACGGTTTCCTACTAAGGATGGGTCTATATGTTCGTAGGTTTGGGGATTTTTCAAAACCGCCGAGGCATGGACGCCCGCTTTATGGGCAAAAGCACTGTCGCCCACGTAGGGCATATTCTTAGGCAATGGCATGTTGGCCAACTCGGCGACAAATTGGGCCAATTCCTTGAGCTTTTTCAAATTTTCGGGGGGAACCGCCTCGTAGCCCATTTTTAATTGCAGGTTGGGAATGACCGAACATAAATTGGCGTTTCCTGTTCTTTCGCCTAAGCCGTTAATAGTTCCGTGAACCTGCCTTGCTCCTCCTAAAACAGCCATAAGGGAATTGGCAACCGCACAATCACTATCGTTGTGGGCGTGAATGCCTATTTTTACCGTGGGAAACTTTTCATAAACCTCTCGGGTAATTTCATATACCTCGTGGGGAAGGGCTCCGCCGTTGGTGTCGCACAAAATTAGCCAGTCGGCCCCTCCGTTAACGGCAGCCTCCAAAACCTTTAGGGCATATTCCTTGTTCCTTTTGTATCCGTCAAAAAAGTGCTCCGCATCGAAGATAACTTCGGGAACATGCTTTTTTAAAAAGGCGCAAGTTTCTTCAACCATCTTTAGGTTTTCGTCAAGGTCGGTTTTCAACGCCTGGGTTACATGTAAATCCCAGCTTTTTCCGAAAATGGTAACAGCAGGGGTTTGGGCTTTCACCAAATTTAAAACCAAGGGGTCTTCTTCCACCTTCAGGTTGGGTCGGCGGGTGGAACCGAAGGCCACCACTTTGGAATGTTTTAAGTTCAATTTTTTTATTTCTTGAAAGTAAAGGGTATCCTTGGGATTTGCTCCCGGCCAGCCCCCCTCTATGTAGTCTATTCCGAACTCGTCCAACTTTTGGGTTATACGGAGTTTATCCTCAAGGGAAAAATTAACCCCTTCGGTTTGAGCCCCATCGCGAAGGGTGGTATCGTATATGTAAACTTTTTTAAAGTTTCCTACTTTTTCGCAAGCCATAAACTTTATTTTGTTTGAGATTAGATATTAAAACCTTCCTAGGGATTGGAAAAATAAGCTATCGTTTTCCTTATTATGGAATGGTATAAATTTAAACCTTTCGAGGGAGAAAAAGACAAATACAAGCTATTGGCTGCCTTTTGGTTGCTCTTTTTAGCCATTTTCCTTTGGGGGGTAAAAAATGCTCCCGTATCCGAACAAGAAAAGGCTCTTCGGCAGGTGACACAGGATTTGACCGCCGGCTTGGAATTTGCTTCCAATACGGTGTTAAAGATAGCGAAACACCGTGCCCAAATGATTTTCTACGTAGGAAAGGAAAAAGATGTTATCACCATAGACAAAGACACCGGGGAAGTTAAATCCAAGTTAAATTTCACCTACCACTTTAAGGGTTTTGTTATTAAGTGCGACGTTAAAAGGAATCCCGACGGTGTTACCTATACGGTTAGTTGCAAGGCTGTTTCCCAATATAAGGAAGGGTTGAAAAAATGAAAACCTTTAAAGGGAAGGTTCTATCATTTTTATTAGTTTTTTATATCTGGGGTGGTCTTTGTCCATAATTATGGGCTTTCTCGCCTGTCTTTTGTTTTTCTGCTCTTTTCTTGTGGCATAGTGGGAGTAGCCACCTTTCCACCTTTTAATTTTTCCTTTTTTAGTTAGTTTTATTCTTTTAGCCAAACTTCTGTTGGTTTTTACTTTTCCACCTACTCTCGGCATTTTTAACCTCCGAATCCTTCCATTATAAGTTATTTCTTTTAACCTTTGGGTTTCTTTTTGGGGGTAAATACCACTATCATAAATCTCCCTTCTTTGGAGGGTTTTTTCTCCAACTGCCCGAGGTCTTTAACATCTTCGGCAAAGCGTTGGGCCAATTTTTCCCCCAATTCGGGACGGATATTTTCCCTACCCCTAAAAATTAGTCTCAACTTTACTTTATTGCCCTCTTCGAGGAATTCCTTTAACTGTTTTAACTTTACTTGATAATCGTGTTCTTCGATGCTAACCCTCATTTTGAGTTCTTTGACTTCCATTGTTTTCTGTTTCTTTTTGGCCTCTTTGGCCTTTTTCTTCATTTCGTATTTGAACTTTCCGTAGTCTCCGATTTTGCATACGGGGGGTTTGGCGTTGGGGGCTATCTCTATAAGGTCTAAGCCTTTTTCTTCGGCCAGCGCCAGGGCCTCCCTAATGGGCATAATACCCAAGTTTTGACCGTTTTCATCAATAACCCTAACTTCTCTCGCTCTAATTTGTCTGTTTACCCTATATCTTTTTTCCATGGCGCTCAGCTTTAATCCTCCTATTTATTTTGGTTAATAATTATCTAAGCTTTCGGTTAAACTCGCTAATTTTTTCTAAAAAGTTTAAATAAACATCGTAGGGGTATTTTCTGTCCAAACGGAACCTTGTAAGGTCATCTTCAAATATTTTCCAATGTAGGTGGATGAAATCTTTAAGGGTATCCAACTTATGTTGGTAGTCGTTCCAGAAGGGGGAATTAAATATTTGTTCGACCCGAGGGTGGTATTCCTTTCGGGTTACCAAGTAAAGGATGGTAAATTCCACATCTTCCCAGAAATCCTCGACGCCGTCTTTTAGAATTCCCAACTGAACAAGTATTGTGTTTAGATTCCCTTTTAGTTTTTGGAGAAATAGCCGTTCTTCTTCCACCGCTAAATCCAGATGTTCTACCAATTCTTCGAGATTATCTTCTATAAGACATTGAAGTTCTTCCAGAACTCCCAAATTTAATTCCAAAGCTTTTTCAAACTTTTTTAAAAGGGTGTATGCCTCAAGCAGCCTACCGTCGCCGTTAAACATCTCAAAAAACTAAATTATTTATTTCCATTTTTGGGAAAACAGGAAGTTTTTTAACAATAGCACCTTTACCTACAATAGCACCAAATCCTAAAGGTTTGGGTTAACGCTTTACAAAAAAAGGTTTTTTAAAATTTTTTCTTCCGCGTCGGGAATGAAGGATTTGAGCATCGCTTCCCTTTTTTGTTGGTGCAGACTTTTATCCTTCAGGTGGTTTTTCAATATTAACAACACCTTATTTAGGTTCAAAAATTTTTCCTCCATAAGGTAAGCTCCACCCTCTTGGACGAAATACTTAGCGTTGTGATACTGATGGTTGTATATAGCGTAAGGGAAGGGTATAAATAGGGTTGGTATTCCAAAATAGGCCAACTCAAAGGAGGTGGCCGCCCCGCTGCGGGAAATAGCGAAATCGGCAATTCGGTAAATTTCTCCCATATTCAGGTAAAAGGGAATTACCTTTACCCTTGAAAGGTCTACTTTGGCCGCTTTATACATTGAAAGGGTTTCTTCGTAATTTCTAGGCCCCGTAAGGTGGATTATTTGAATATCTTCCTTTTTAAGGAGAAGAGAAAGTTCCACAGCCAACTTATTTATAGCCTTGGCCCCTTGGGAACCTCCCATTATAAGGAGAGTAAAAAGTTCCTTTTCAATACCGAGCTTTTTATAAATTTGCTCCTTTGAAAGGTTTTTGGCTTTTTTTACCTCTTTGCGGAGGGGCATACCGGTTAATACCACCTTATGTTTGGGAAAAAATTTTTCACTTTGGGGGAAGGTAATAAAAACCCTTTTTGCAACCTTGGCAAGGTATCGGTTTGTAGCTCCGGGAATAGAATTCTGTTCGTGAAGAAAGAGAGGTTTCTTTCTCAATACCGAATATAGACCGAGGGGGACACCCGTATAACCCCCAAAATGGAGGGAGATAAAATTTTTTCCTTCCAGCACTTTATGGATTTGATAAATATTTTTTCCCAAGGAGGTTAAAAACTTTAGTTTCCTTGCGAGGGAAACCCCTTTAAACTTTTCCAATTGGAGGAATACGGGGGTTGCTACCTTAGAAAGGGTTTCTTTTAAACGGTATTCAATCCCCCGGCGGTCTCCGAGGAAAAATATTTCCCTGAAAGCGGTTTCTTCTTTAGCTTTTTCCATAACGGTTAGGGCGGGGAAAAAGTGTCCGCCCGTTCCGCCGCCCGAAACAGCTAAAACTGCCATCGGATTAAATAATTCTGTTTCCGATTGTTGATAGTGCTCCCTAAAAGGGATACTTTAAATATTCCACCATGCAAAGGTTTATGTTGAAATCGAAAATACATCAAATAACCATAACAGGCTCCGAACTCTACTATGAGGGAAGTTTATCTCTTGATGAGGAACTAATGAAATTGGCAAATTTATTGCCCTATGAAAAGGTAGAGGTTTACAACATAAACAACGGTGAAAGATTTTCCACCTACATAATACCCGCCCCCGCCGGCAGCCGAATATGCCGATTGAACGGTGCCGCAGCCCGCAAAGGTGCCAAAGGGGACAAAATAATAATTGTTTCCTACGCCCTGCTAGAGGAAGAAGAACTATCAAACTTCAAACCTTCAATTGTTTATATGGACGAGAACAATCAAATAAAGGCAATTAAAAATTCCGAAACCACTAAGGTCTAATCTTTTTCTTAATGTCCTTTTTTGGTCGCTTTTATAGCTACCTAAAACTAACAAAGGTTAGATTTAAACTTTTCCTTCCTTGGTTTCTTTTATTCCTGACCATCATTATTTGGACAGCCAACGCGATATATGCCAGCTATGTGAACTATTTAAAAGCCCTCCAATATAGGAAACTTCAAGAACTGCGAACCCTTAGGGAGGAAAATTATCGACTTTACGCCAAAATTTATAAAATCCTCAACTACCAAAAGGCGTTGGAATATGCAAATTCCCACAATTTTGTGCCGGTTAAACCCTACCGAGTTTTGAATTTTTTTGAAACCCTCAAGGGAAAGCCTTTATATGACTTCTACTTTGTATGGTTCGGAGACACCCTTTCGGCGATAGCAAAAAAATTCAACCTTTCGGTGAATGATTTAATCAAAGCCAATCCTTCCCTTCGGCCGGTTTATAGAATAGGCAACATCGTTATTAGGAGGAGGGTTGTTATCTACCCCGGTATGGTTTTAAGAATTCCTGTCTCTTTTCCCGTAAATAACCAACCTCCACCTTGGTTGAAAGAATTAAAGGAAATAGAAAAACCGTCTTTGGATAACTCTACTTTAAAAACTTCTCCGAGTTTGGATAAAACGAAAGACAACAATACCCAAACCGAGGAAAATGGCAAAAAGACACACAATTTGGTTCCAAGTTAGACCTAATCCCTTTATAGGGGGTGTTGTTCCTCTAATAAACTCCAGGAGGAACCTCTCCGTCCCATACCATAGAAGGTAGGAAGCAATTATAAAACCGTCGAAGGGTTTTCTTTTATAAAGCCGGTAAAGAACCAAGTAGCCTATAAAATTGCCCGTCGCCTCCATAACTTGGGTGGGGTAAAGAGGTATCCCCGAAGGGGCAACAGCACCCGGAGGGAAAACCACCCCTATGGGTAGGTCGGTAGGTTTTCCATAACAACACCCCGCCAACCAGCAGGAAAGCCTTCCCACCGAGTGGGCCAATAAAACGCTTATGCCCGCTATATCCAAAACCTTCCAAAAGGGAAGTTTTAAAAGTTTCAAACCCACCAAAAGGGTTAGGCCACCAAAAATAAACCCTCCGAAGAAATCCATGCCACCCTTCCAAAGGGCGTAGATTTCCTTCCACTGTCCATGTTCGGCCACATAAAAAACCCTTGCCCCTATAAAGGAGCTTATAAAAATGGCAAAAAAGAGGGTTTCCAATTTGGAAAAATCTAACTTTTCCCTTTGGGAGAAGTAGGCAACGGAAAAGTAAGCCGTGAAGATGGCCAAAATTAACATTACCCCGTATGCGGGTATTTTGATACCGAATATCTCTATAAAGGGATGCATAGGTTTTCATTTTCCCTAAGGCTCAATAAATACTTATGGGAAACCTTTTTAAGGAAATAGTAGACCGTTCTCCTTTTGCTGTTTTTATTTTTGACAACCACTTAAAGGAATTGATTTATTTAAATGAAAAAGCCAAAAGGTGCGGTCTGTTGTCCGAACAATTTACCTCGTTGTTATTAAAAATAGACCGACCTTCGGAAGTAGAATTTCAAGGCAAATTTTACCGTGTTGAACCCTTAGAGGTTGAAGACAAAAAAGTCTACCTTGTGGAGGATATAACACCTTTAAAGACCTACCAAAGGGCGAAAAAAGACTTTGTCGCCAACGTTTCCCACGAATTGAAAACCCCCATATCGGTGGTGCAAAGTATAGCCGAGACCCTCTATTGGGAAGAGAAAGACCCCCTTAAAAGGAAATTTCTTGAAAAAATCCTCAAACGGAGCAAAGAAATGGAAGCCCTGGTGGAGGATTTACTAATTTTGGCCGCCTTAGAATCCAAAGAGGGTAAAGTTATAAAAGAAAAAGTTCCCCTAAGGAGTTTAGCCGATGAAGTTATCCAAAATTTGGAAGAGCATGCCCAACATAAAAAGGTGGAAATATTTAATGAAATCCCTCCTAATTTGGTGTGCGAATGCGATAGTCACAAAATCTTTATTCTTTTAAAAAACCTTGTGGAGAACGCTATTAAATACAACCGCGAGGGGGGCAAAGTTTGGATTAGAGCAAAAACCCACAACGGGAATATAGTTATTGAGGTTGAAGATACCGGCATTGGTATTCCAAAAAAACATTTACCCCTAATATTTGAAAGGTTTTATAGGGTCGACAAATCCCGTTCGAGGGAAATAAGGGGCACCGGCTTGGGTCTATCTATAGTCAAACATATAGCCTTAATCCACGGCGGAAAAACCGAAGTCGAAAGCACCGAAGGCAAAGGCTCGATTTTCCGAGTTTATATTCCTCAAAAATAGAAAATTAATTACAACTTTTTGTTTCAAACAACGAACACGCCCCTTGCGGAGGTTGATACCAATTTAAAGGCACTTGAAAAGGATTTTCCTTCCTAAAGTAGTTATAAATTTCCTCTTCCCCAATAAGGAAAACTCTTTTATCCTTCTCCCTAACAAGGAGCACGGGAATTTTTTCTGTCTCCATTGAAAGTAGAAGATTTAGAACCTCTTTATAAGGAACTTTGCTATAGCTAATCCCTTTTTCGTTCAAGAATTTTTCAACCTTCCTACAGTGGGGACAGGTAGGTGAATAAATCAAAATATATTTGGCTATAGGTAAAGGTGTGTAGCCTTTAGGAGGAACAATAAAAGTTAAAAACACCACCGAGAGGAAACCTAAAAAACCTAAACCCACCACGGGCCTTTTATCAAAAAACCTCAACAAGGTTAAACCTAAAATTGTTATAAACACCGTGAGGCAGAAATAACATATATGCTCCACACCGAAAAGTTGGAAACCTATTAAATACCCTTCCCCCGTTAGGGCTGCTATTAAAACTAAATCCAACAGGAGGTTTTTCTTCCTACTTTTGAGTTCCCACAAATAAATAACCAAAAGGAATAGAAATAAAAGCGTCCCTAAAAGGCACATAAAACTGTTTCCAAAACGGGCAAAGCTATCCACTATCTTGCACCCTTGGGAGGAACATAGGGTTTTTCCCTCCGAAAGTAAAAACAATTCCAAAAGGTTAATAATGAGGCCAAACAAAGTTAGTCCAATAAATAAAACCCTCAAAAGGAACATGGGAGAAATTTTTAATCCTCGAAAGGGTCTATTAGATAGTTCTAAAATTAGGAAATTCTAAAAAAGAAAGTAAAAAAACCCCTTTAAAACTCTTTAAAAAGTTTTTCCAACAGTTGGATAAGTTGGTCTATGGAGTTCCTTAAAGGGTGCTCGTCATCAATTTCAAACAGATTGAGTTTTACAAGATTGGCCAATTCCAAAATAGGTTGGTTGTTTACCACAGTATCCCTTTTAGCCAATATGGAATATACCTTGGGGTGGGCCAATTTTAACAATCTAAAGTTGGCACCTTTTATATCCCAATGCATTAGGCGGATAATTTCCCTGTAGGGGTATATGTAGTCCTCCCCGTAGCGGAAAAAGATTTTCTTGGTTCCAAAAAGGGGTTCCCATTTCTCCAAGTTATCAAAAAGGGTGGTTGGAGGAGTTATGAGAATTACCTTCTTTAGGTTTGTATTATTTAGCACTTGAGGGTTTTCAACCAAATAATCCAACCAAGTGTAGGCCCCCATAGAAGAGCCGACAAGGAAAAAGGGAATATCCTCTTTAACCCAACTTTGGAGAATATTTAAAACGTCCCAAGGTTTGTGTTTTTTTAGATAGTCCAAATTTAGGCAGTTAAATTCCCCACCTAATTGGTTAACCAGTTCTTTGGTTTTAGTGGCTTTGGTTCCCTCGCAGGAAGAACCCAACCCGTGCAAGTAAAAAACTCGGAAATCCATTTTATGGAATTTTAAAAAGCAAAAAGAAAAACCTTAGGAAGGATTTAAGTTTTTCTTCCTCATACGGATATTTTGGGGGGTAACCTCCACAAGTTCATCGTCATTAATAAATTCCAAACATTGTTCGAGGGACATTTTGCGGGGGGCCTCTATTTTAACCGCTTCGTCGGCGGCGGCCGCCCTTATGTTGGTTAACTTTTTCTGGCGGCAAACGTTAACCCACAGGTCTTTATCGCGGTTGTGCTCTCCCACTATCATGCCCTTGTAAACTTCCGTCCCCGGCTCTACAAAGAAAACGCCCCTATCTTCCAAACCTTTTAGGGCGTAAGCGGTAACTTTGCCTTCGCGGTCGGAGACCAAGGCACCGTTTTGGCGATATTTAATTTCTCCCTGCCAAGGGGCCCACCTTAGGAAGGTTTTGTTCATTATTCCTTCGCCCTTGGTTATTGTCATGAACTCCTGGTTGAAACCGATAAGTCCTCGGGTGGGAACTTCAAAGACAAGTTTTACCCTTCCCCCTTCGGTGGGCACCATATCCTTCATTACCCCTTTTCTTTTTCCCAAGGCTTCGATAATAGCGCCCGAATACTCTTCGGGAATGTCCATAACCACCTCTTCCACAGGCTCGTGTTTAACGCCGTTTATTTCCTTGGTTATAACTTTGGGTTTGGAAACTTCAAACTCGTAGCCCTCCCGGCGCATCTGCTCTATTAGGATGGCCAGCTGGAGTTCTCCCCTTCCGCTAACCTTAAAGGCTTCGGTGCTATCGGTCGGTTCTACCCTTATTGCCAAGTTGGTTAAGGTTTCTTTTTCCAAACGCTCTTTAAGGTGTCTTGATGTTACAAATTTCCCCTCCCGTCCGGCAAAGGGGGATTTATTTACGGAAAAAATCATGCTTATGGTTGGTTCTTCCACTTCTATGGGCGGTAGGGCTACGGGGTTTTCAGGTAGGGAAACGGTATCCCCTATTTCAGCGTTTTCAAAGCCAGCGAAAGCCACTATCTCGCCAGGAGGAGCTTCTTCTACCTCTTTTCTACCTACCCCCTCATAGACAAACAATTTTTGAACTTTCCCCGAAACGGTTGAGCCGTCTTTTTTTAACAAAACCACCGATTGGCCCTTTTTTATAGTCCCACTGAAGACCTTTCCTATTGTTAGTCTTCCCACGTAGGGGTCGTAATCGAGGGAGGAAACCAATATTTGGAGGGTATCCTTTCTAAGTTCCTTAGGTGGGGGAACATGTTTAATTATGGTTTCGAAAAGAGGTCTTAAATCTTTTCCTTCCTCCTCAAGGGAATATTTGGCTATTCCCTGCCTACCTATGGCATATAAAACGGGAACCTCCAAAAGGCTTTCGTCTTCTCCCAATTCCAATAGGAGGTCATAAACTTCTTCCACAACCTCTTCGGGGCGGGCGTTGGCTTTATCTATTTTGTTTATAACGATTATCGGCTTTAAACCTTGCTCGAGAGCTTTCTTTAAGACAAATCTGGTTTGAGGCATAGGGCCTTCGGCGGCATCTACCAAAAGGAGGGCCCCGTCGACCATTCTAAGAACCCTTTCCACCTCGGCGGAGAAATCGGAGTGGCCGGGGGTGTCGACTATGTTTATCTTGGTGTTCTTATACCAAACGGAGGCGATTTTTGCCATTATGGTTATTCCCCGTTCGCGTTCAAGGTCGAGATTGTCCAAAATAAGTTCTCCGACCTCCTGGTTTTCCCTAAATAGTCCCGACTGCTTTAGCATATTGTCAACGAGGGTTGTTTTTCCGTGGTCAACGTGGGCTATTATTGCGATGTTCCTAATGTCGTAGTTTTTCATTGCGAGAAAATAAAGGTTAGCATAGAGGTTAAAAACCGACGCGAAGCCAATTGTAAAAATAAACTTCTTTCTAACTTTCCCAATCTTTTCTGGAGGAAAAAGCTTCGTTGAGAGTGTTTTCCTCCAAAAGCTCTAAATAGGTGCCGAAGGCCGCCCCCAAACCTATCCGCGTTATTTTTAATTGGGGAAACTTCTTTTTTAAAAGCTTTCCTATGTAGGCCGCGGTAGCTTCCCCTTCGGTGTTGGGATTGGTTGCAAGGATTACCTCCTCAGGAAGATATTTTTCCACCCTTTGGAGTAGTTTTTCTATAGTTAAATTTTCTGGCCCTACACCTTCGAGGGGTGAAATTCTACCTTCCAAAATGTGGTAAACCCCTTTATATTTTCCCAACCTTTCTATGGTGTAAGCGTCGGAGCTTTCCTCCACCACGGTGATTATTTTTTTTGTCCTCTCGGGGGAAGAACAAATATCACATACCTCCTTGTTGGTCAAAATAAAACACTCCTTACAGGGGCTAAGATTATTAACCGCCCGAGCGAGGTTTTTAATAATTTCCAACCTTTGGTTTTTGGGAAGTTTAAAAAGATTGTAAAAAAGGCGGGTGGAGGTTCGGTCTCCTATTCCCGGAATTTGTTTAAGTAATTCCAAGGCTTGGACTATTTCCGAAGGAATTATCGGTTTTGCCAAATTTTTACCCCCCTTAGTTTGTTTTAAGGTTAAAACCGCCGTCGGGAATAACTTTATTTTTTTCCTATGAGGTTGGATAAATACATTTCCAAAGCTTTGGGAGTAACCCGTAAGGAAGCTAAAGAAATTATCCGTCGCGGAGAGGTTCAGGTGGACGGGGAAGTTATTAGGAAAGCCGATTTTAAAGTTCCCGAAAAGGCTAACGTTTTTGTAGATGGTCAAAAGGTGGAGGCTAAGGACAAAATCTATCTAATGTTGAACAAACCTAAAGGGTATCTATCAACCACCGAAAGGGACAAGGATTACCCTTCCTTTTTGGAGCTTATACCCGAGTATGAACATTTAGAGCCCTTTGCCGCCGGACGCTTGGATGTGGACGCCGAAGGTTTCCTTTTGGTTACCAACGATGGGCAGCTGGCCCACCGTATAACCCACCCCAAATGGAAGGTTCCTAAAACCTACGAAGTTTTGCTGGAAAAACCCCTAACCGAGGAACAAATTGAAAAAATTAAACAGCGTAAGGTTTTGGTTGATGGCAAACCTGTTGCGGTAGAGGATTTAAAGGTTCTCGAACCCAACAGGGTGCTACTAACTATAACCGAAGGAAGATTTCACATAGTTAAAAACCTTTTTAAGGAGTTGGGTAATAAAGTTTTAAACCTAAAGAGGGTTGCCATAGGGGAAATCCAATTGGACGAAGATTTGCTGGAAGGTTATTATCGCCACCTTACCGAGGAGGAAGTTAAAAAGCTAAAAAAAATGGTGGGGTTGGATTAAGAAACTTTAATCAAACCTTTAAAGGAGCTAAAAACATTTTCCACCAACTGGGGGTTGGCTTTAAGAAAAATAACCCCTATAAGGAGAACAACTATTAGACCAAAGACAAATTTTTCCCCCGTTCCTCCCGTTTTCATCAGCTTAAAAGAGAACCTTGGATAATAGCCCAACCCTACGGGGATTCCTTTTTTTGTCATTGCGTCCAATACAAGGTGGGATAGATAACCTACCCAAAAGCCGTAAAGAAAATCCCAATAGAACTTGTATTGGGGATATTTATTCATTAAAAAAACCCACAGAAGGAACAAAAAAACAACTATAGCCGGGTGGTGGGTTATTCCCCTGTGGGTGTTAAACAAGGTTGTTTTAACCCCTTTGGGGGGAATGTAATAGGTAAAAGAGAGGTCTATATCGGGAAAAGTAGAGCCTATTACCGCCATAGGAATGGCATAACCGGGAACGTTAAATAAAAAGGCAAACAAAAGCCCGCCGGCAATGTGGGTGTGTCCTTTCATAGGGGAATATTTTTGTTATAGCCACTCTCCTTTAACTATAAGCTTCTCGTAAAGCTCGTCGGGTAGAAAAGCGTTTTTGTGAACCACCTCGGAGTAATATCTGGTTTCGAAATCTTTCTCCCTTTTGGGTTCCCTAACATTATGCTTTTTGCTTGCTATGGAGAAGGTCCACCAATAACCGGCATAGGTAGGTATAACCGCCGTGTAGAGGTCAACTATAGGAAAGACCGCCTTTAGGTTATTTTGGAATCTCCTAACTATGTCGAGGTGGTAGTGGAGGGACTCACTTTGTCCTACATAAATTCCGTCCTCTTTAAGGGCCCTATAAACCGATTTGAAAAATTCTTCGGTGGTAAGGGCGTAGGCAAAACCAACAGGGTCGGTGCTATCGACTATCACTATATCGAATTCGTTTTCGTAATCTTGGAGATACTTAACCCCATCTTCGTTTACCACTATGGCCCTCGGGTCTTCGAAGGATTTGGATAGTTGGGGGAAGAATTTCTTTGAGGTTTCTATAACCTCCTTGTCTATATCTACCAGAACCGCCTCTTCTACACTTTTATGTTTTAAAACTTCCCTTAAAGTGCCCCCATCCCCACCGCCGATTATCAAAACCTTTTTGGGGTTAGGGTGGGCCATAAGGGCAACGTGGGCCAGCATTTCGTGATAAATAAATTCGTCCCTTTCGGTCAGTTGAACTACCCCGTCTAAGACCAAGACTTTACCAAAGAAGGGATTTTCAAAAACTAAAATTTCCTGATATTGGCTTTTTGTATGATAGAGAACGTTGGAAACGGTGTAGCAGTGTCTAACCGGAGCGTAGGGGTCTCTCTCAAAGAAATGAATGTCGAACATAGTTCCTTATTGTGGTCAAGCTTTTTAAAAAGTAAAGCCTATGATAATAATAATCAAGTTTGGAAAATTGTAGGGACATTTTAAGGGTGCTTTATTTTTCCTTTTAAGGGGGGTAGAAGTTCCATCCTTTAGGTAAAAGAAACGAAAGAAAAAATATTCTATTATAGCACCCCGCAACAATACACTTTTTTTGCGGGGTTTAAGCACGCCCTGCGAAACTTTTTCAGCCTTCTAAGCGTTGACGCTGTGCAGGCCTATTTCACGCAGGACTAAGCTAAAGCAAACCCACTATAGACAGCCTACTTATCGGCTTAGAAGTCAAAAGGTAGGCCTAATGAAAGAATATTAAAAGAGCCTTTGGCTCCTCCTTAAGGAAAAACTTTAAGACCTTCCACCAAAGGGAGTTTTTTAAACCTTCCTTTCAAAGGTTTTTCTTTAATAAAACCACCGGCAGACCTCCGGAGGGATAGATTACCGGCATTCCTTTAAGAAGGACATATTGCCGGCGTTCCAAAAGGAGGGGTAGATTACCGGCAGACCTCCGGAGGGGTGGATTACCGGCGTTCTATCCGGGGGAAGGAAATTATTCCCCCTAATAGGTTTTACGGGGTCAAAGTTAACACAAGTAGGATTTATATTCCCTTATAGGGGGTCATAGATGGGTTTTTACTAAATCTTATTTGCACTCGTTGGGGAGGAGTAAGAGAAAGACCTTTAGAAAGGGCATAGGTGTTTTAATTTATCCCTTTTTGGGTAAAGGGGAAGCTTTTAAATCTTTTTGGGGAGATATTTCTTTCGGTATTCCCCTATTTTTGAATAAATGAGCATTCTTATTAATTCGCTCATTGTGGTTTTTTCTTTTTCTGCGATTTTCTTTAGTTCTTCTTTGTCTATGCGTAGTTTTAAGATGGTGTCGAAGCTTTCCATAATATACCCCCTTTTTTTGTGTCCATAAAAAAGGCTCTTTTTGGGTTTTTTGGCTATATTTCTTTTTTAACCAGTTCGGGAGTGCTTATTTCCCTGTTAGGGGGCGGGTGCTTGGAAGCGTTAATTCCTTTCCTAAAGGAAAGGAGGCTATTGTAGTCTCGTCCCCTTGTCAATAGGAGGCCGTTGGCAATTCTCGAAAAGCGTTAACCCCTTCCCTTTAGGGAAGGGTGCTATTGTAGAGTTGCCTTTATTAAATGGGTTAGTAGAGTTGCCTTTATTGGGGCGGTGTGTTGTGGGTTAGTTAGGGTTGGTGTAAGGCTTTTTCTTTCTCTTCTTTTATTAGGTCTCGGTTTTTCCGTAGTTCTCTATAGATTAGTTGCCTTATAAATTCCGAGGTTTTAACTTTGTTTATGCGTGCCAATATTTTTAGCTCTTCTAAGGTTTCGCTGTCTATGCGGATTTTTATGCTTTTGTCGTAGGAAATCATTTTTATCCTCCCATAAGGTCGGGTTTAAGTTCTGTAAAAGCGTTAACCCTTTCGCTAAAGCGAAAGGTGCTATTGTAGGGTTTCTTTTAGGGGGTTTGTTAGTTCGCTATCTAAAAGTTGTAGGTTTATAGCTAAGGTTTTAAGTTCGTTGGGTTCTAATAGGCTTAAGGTTTGTTTTAGTAAGGTTTTAGGTGTTGGGTGGCATAGTTCCGTTGCGCCTTCTTTTAGTTCTAAGGCAGTATCCTGATACGCCACCCAGTTTTTTATTAAATGCTGTAGCTTAACAAGCTTTTTAAAGTATTCTTGTTTTTGCTCTTCTTTTAGCTTTTTACTTAGTTGTTTTGTAAGGTTTTTTATTTCTTTTTCTTTGTTTTTAACTGAATATTCCACCGCCTCGGCAAAGGTTAGGCGGTATTTGAGCATATAATAAACCAGCTCTAAAAGTTTGTCGGCGAATTTTATCCAAGCTTTCTTTTTATTTATTTCGTAGCTTAGTTTTACTAAGTGCCTTAGTGGGTTGTTTTTTCTTCGGGCGGTTTGTTTCCAAAGTAGGTATAGCACTTTTTTAACTTCGGGGCGACTTTTTAGGTTTTTTATTCGGTTAATAGTTTGCCCCGATTGTTCTATTATTGTTCCTTTTAGCATATAGCCTTTAAATTGGTTTAGGGTTTTAAATCTTTTAATGTCCCAATAGTAGGCTATTAGGGTCGCTATAGTTTTTGTTCCAAATCCTTTTATGGTGCTTAAAAGCTCATAGTCGGGGTGATTTTTAATAATGCTTTCTATTTCGGCGGTTTGGGCTTTTAAAAGTTTTTCGTAGTTTTCTAAGATTTCGAGGCTTAAATAAATTGTTTCCGTGTATGGGTGGGGCGTTAAGGCTATTTTTTCTTTTATTTCGGCTATTTTTCTAACAAATTTTTGGGTTTCAAGGTGATGGTAGTTTTCTTTAGGTAGGGCTACGGCTAAGAGGTTTTTAAGGCGGTTTATAAGTCGTGTTCTTTCTTTTTCAATTTTTTGGTTGCTTTTTATTAATTGTCGTAGGTGGTGTTTTTCGGGAATAAATTTGTGTATGTAGTGCTTAAATTCTATGTCGAAAAACATTTGACGCAATAGGTAGGCATCTACTTTGTCGTTTTTGTGGACATTACGCCCTTTGCGGAAAAAAGCGAACATTTTGCTATCTGCGAGCATTACTGTTGCACCGAGTTGGGCAAATAGTTGGGCATAGCGTATTCCGTAGTTTCCCGTTTGTTCAAGGATTACCACATCGTTGGGCTTTATTATTTCGGCAAGGTCTTCAATTTTTATGGTTTTGGTGCGTTTTTTGCACGCCTTTAGTTTATTGGCGGGGGTTTTTGGGGTAATGTTGGGAGCATCTATGTATAGGTAGAATGTGCAAGGGTTGCCGTTGTTGAGGATTATAAAGCCGTTAGCTACATCTACACCCCAATAGGTGCGTTTTACTTTGCTGTTTTGATGTTTTTGGTTAGCAAGTTTCCTTTTCTCCATAGTTTTATCCCCCGCCTTTGGTTTTTGGGATTTTTTGCGTTTATAGGGTAGGGGCGGGTTTGGGTGGCAAATAGGTAAACGCTACGCTTGGAGCGTAGCATTATGTTCGTCGCCACCCTTTCCCTGTTCCCCCAAAGCGTTAACCCCTTTCCTTTAGGAAAGGGTGCTATTGTTTAACCCGCCCCTTTGGGGGAACAATTAACTTCTCTTAGGAGACTAATATAGGATAATAGGTAAATTTTTAAGATAAAAAGAAAAACAGAGAAAGGAAAAATTATCTTAACATTCCTTGAACCACTACTTCGGTGGCCTCGTCCTCGGTTAGACCCTTTGCCATAAGCGTTTCCAATTGTTTTTTATCGATTTTTCCTATGGAAGCTTCGTGTGTTAGTTTGGCTGTTTCGTTTTTGGATACCAAAATAGGTATGTTTTTGAGGGTTATATTTTCACCCTTCACAACTTCCGCACAATCTATATGACACCTGGAGTTGGGTGCGTCTCCGTGGGCTTCTCCGATAAATTCGGCTTTTGCACCGTCGAGGGCTATTATTCTCGATTTGGATAGACCCCTAGCCCCTTCTCCTACCAATTTTATGATGTCTTCAACTACAACATCGTCGCCTTCGGTAGCTTTCATTTTTGCCTCTACTATTACGGAAGCGTTCTTTCCTACTTCGCCGTAAAACTTGGTTTTGAATTTTCCGCTTTTTTGGTCGGTCACTTTCAATAGGTTGTAGAAATAAGCACCTTCATCTAAGTAGGCGTTTAATTCGGCGTAGAAATCTATATCTGCACTTTTATCGTGGTAGTGAATATCGTAGAGCTCTACCTTGGCGTTTTTCCCTAGTCTTACGGTAACCAAATCCTTCCTATGGAGACTTTGCCCGGGGCCTATTATTGCGAATGTGTATATTTTTACATCGGCCCCCTCGCCAACTATCAGTTCTTGTTCGTTTATATGTTCTCCACCGTGCTGAATATTCCCAAAACATAGGGCTACGGGATACTTTATTTTTACCCCGGGTTCGATAACCGTTCTCATTTTGATACCAAATTCGGTAGGTATTACTTCGGATTTTATTCCTTCTATGGGTTTTTTATGTAGAACTTCGTTTTTATCTACGAAGAAAGCCAAATCTTCGGGTTTTATAGATACCCCAACCTTTTGGAGGAAATCGACACCCTGCAAAACTCGGTTATCTAAATTTAGTTTCATGGTAAAACCTCCCTTGGGTTTATTTGTTGAGATTTATTTCTTTCAAAACTTCAGGGTTTTGCACGGTGCAGGTTAGGCACTCTTTTTCGAATTTCTTAATGATTTCCTTGGGGTTGCCCGTTTCCACTATTCGGCCGTCGCACATCAAGGAAGCTCTATCGGCTATGTTGGCTATATTTTCGCGGTGGGTTATAACTAAAAGGGTGGTGCCTTCGTCCCTCATTGTTTTAAAGAGGTTTCCTATTTCATCTATGGAAACAAAATCTATTCCGCTGTCTATTTCGTCTAAAACGGCCAGCTTGGGCTTCATGCACATTATGGAGGCTAGCTCTATCCTTTTTCTTTCTCCTCCCGATAGGGATTCATCCACATAACGGTGGAGATATTCGCAAGGCTCTAAGCCCACTTTTCTTAAACATTCTTCTATATTGGCGTCGGGATTGTTGCGGGCTGAAAGCTTTAGATATTCTTCTACGGTAATGCCTTCAAATCTTGCAGGCTCTTGGAAGGCTATGGTTAAACCTAATTTGGCCCTTTCATAAATAGGTTTTCCGTTTAACAATTTTCCGTCAAAAATTATTTCCCCTTCGGTGGGTTCTTCATAGCCTACCGCACCCGCTATTAGATTGGCTAAAGTGGATTTTCCCGCACCGTTGGGGCCGAGGATTACATGAATTTCCCCTTCCTTTACATCAAGGTTAACACCTTTTATAATCTCCTTCCCGTCGGCGGAGTATTTTAAATTTTTGACTTCCAATAGTCGGTTATCTTTCATTTTCAACCTCCTTTGGTTTCTATCCTTTTCCCCTTAAGGGTTTAAAGGTTTTTATATCCCGTCTTAGGGCTTTTAGGTTCAACTTTTAACTTAAAGGGTGCTTTTTAACCTTCCTATGAGGGGGATATAGTTAAAGTGGTTTCTATTCCTAACTAATTTGGAACGACCTTAAAATATTCCCTAACCGGAAAATGGGCAAAATTCTTCCCCTTGAGGAACTTTTAAAGGTATTAAAACCCTTTAGAGGTAAAAAGAAAATTGTTTTTACCAACGGGTGTTTCGATATACTCCACGCTGGGCATGTTCATTACCTCAACGAGTGTAAAAAGTTGGGGGATATCCTAATTGTGGGTATAAATAGCGACGGTTCCATTAAAAGGTTAAAAGGTAAAAACCGCCCTATATTGGAATTGCCCCTAAGGGCCTTCGTTCTTTCCAACCTTTGCGCGGTCGATTACGTTGTCCCCTTTGAGGAAGATACCCCGCTAAAACTTATTGAGGCCATAAAGCCCGATGTCCTCGTAAAGGGAGGGGATTGGGAGATAGACCAAATAGTGGGTAAAGATATAGTTCAATCCTACGGTGGAAAGGTTTTAACAATACCTTTCAAGTATCAAATATCTACAAGCCAAATCATTGAAAGGATTTTGGAAAGATATTGTCCTATTAAAGGACAAGATTAAAAACCTTTTAAAGGTTTTAATAAAACTCTTTTCTTCAAAGGGTTTCCCTACAATTTAAAACCCCACGATGAAGAAAAAATTACCCATAGCCGTTTTTGTTTCCGGTAGGGGAACCAATCTCCAATCGATTATAGACGCTATAGAAAAAGGAAAATTGGACGCCGAAATAAAACTGGTTGTTAGTAATAGAAAAAAAGCTTATGCCCTTGAAAGGTGTAAAAAACACGGAATTCCCTACAAAGTTATACCTTCCAAGAAATTCCCTAACGAGGAAGAATGGGGCAAAGCCCTAATAGAGGCGGTAAAAGAGAGCGGGGCCTCCCTTGTGGTGTTGGCCGGATTCATGAAAATAGTTCCGACTAATTTTATAAAAGCTTTTGAAAATCGAATAATAAATATTCACCCTTCCCTACTGCCCGCCTTTAAGGGTTTGGATGCCCAAAAACAGGCCTTTGATTACGGAGTAACCCTAACAGGCTGCACTGTTCATTTGGTTATTCCCGAGCTGGACAGCGGGCCCGTTATAGCGCAGGCAGTGGTGCCCGTGTTGCCCAACGACACCCCCCAAACCTTGGCCGCCAGAATTTTGGAGCACGAACACCGAATTTATCCCCAAGTTATCCAATGGTTTGCCGAAGACCGTATAAAGGTGGAAGGCAACAAAGTTACCGTTTTGGGAGCAAAATACGGAACTTTACCCTTTAACCCGCAGTTGGAAGTGTTTTAAATTCTAATAATTGTCAT
Organism: Aquificota bacterium; assembly: GCA_013153315.1. GTDB lineage: Bacteria > Aquificota > Aquificia > Aquificales > QOAS01 > QOAS01. The sequence continues at coordinate 16,974 of JAADES010000008.1, read as the reverse complement.
GAGCGAAAATTTGGAACAAAAAAAGGAGCTCAACATATCGGAAGAACATATAAAGGAACTTCTTAAAATCCTTGAAAAAACCTTGGAGGAGAAAATAAAAAAAGACCTTGAAAAGGAGGAAAGCATAAAACACCTTCTATTAAAGGACGAATTAAAGGAAGATTTGGCAACCCGTTACGATGTGGAAATCCTAAAATTGGAACTAAAAAAGTTGGAAGAAAAACTGGCCAAGGATACCCAACTTTTGGAAGAAAAAATAGAGTTTAAAACCGAGTTAATAAAGCAGGAAATCAAAAGGTGGCTAATAACAGCCTTCCTCCTATTGGCGGTGTTGATAGCCCTAACCAACCCCGGTATAGCCAACTTCGTTTTATCCCTCTTTGGTGGACAGAAATAGAAAAACCTTAATCTGTTTAAAAGAAGCATAGATTCCCCTTTTAGTTCTTCCTAATATCCTTCCCCAAATGGGAGAACGAGAAAACAAAGAGTTCCAATTTAACACCATAGAGGAAGCCCTCGAAGACCTCCGTCAGGGAAAAATGATAATTGTGGTCGACGACCCCGACAGGGAAAACGAGGGCGACCTCGTAATGGCGGCCGAAAAAGTAACCCCCGAAGCGATTAACTTTATGGCCAAATACGGAAGGGGCTTAATCTGCCTATCCCTTACCCCCGAAAGGTGCGACGAGCTAGGTCTCGAACCAATGGTAAGGGAAAACTCCGACCCTAAGGGAACCGCCTTCTGTGTATCGATAGACGCCCACCCCAAGCATGGAACAACAACGGGTATTTCAGCCTACGATAGGGCGATAACTATAAAACTGGCCGTTTCTCCCGATGCCAAACCGTCCGATTTCGTAAAACCCGGCCATGTTTTTCCCCTAAGGGCAAGAAAAGGCGGGGTTTTGGAAAGGGCGGGTCATACAGAAGCCTCGGTGGACTTAGCAAGGCTGGCAGGTCTTTATCCCGCCGGCGTTATCTGCGAAATCATGAAAGACGACGGAACTATGGCCCGCCTGCCCGACCTTATGGAGTTCGCAAAAAAACACAATCTAAAAATAATCACAATAGAGGATTTAATCAAATACCGTCTCCAAAGGGAAAACATTGTAGAAAAAGTATCCGAAGCCCACTTGCCCACCCCGTGGGGAACTTTCAAAATCCACGTCTATAAAAACAAGCTCGACGGAATAGAACACGCAGTTTTAACCATGGGTAGCTGGACTGAAGATGAACCGGTGCTGGTAAGAGTTCACTCCGAATGCCTAACAGGAGATGTTTTTAAATCCCTAAAATGCGACTGTCGCAACCAGCTGGAGGCCGCCTTAGAAAAAATCGCCAAAGAGGGTAAGGGCGTTTTGGTTTACATGCGGGGCCACGAAGGAAGGGGTATCGGTTTGGGAAACAAAATAAAGGCCTACGCTTTGCAGGAACAAGGATTGGATACGGTGGAAGCTAACTGCCGTTTGGGTTTGCCCGTTGACCTTCGCGATTACGGGGTGGGTGCCCAAATATTGAGAGATTTGGGCGTTAGGAAAATCCGCCTTATGACCAACAACCCCCGCAAAATTGTAGCCCTAAAAGGTTACGGTCTGGAAATTGTCGAGAGGGTTCCCCTTCAAACAAAACCTAACCAGTTTAATTTGAACTATCTCCTAACCAAAAAGGAAAAAATGGGCCACTTTATAGATGAAAATAAGCTTAAACAAGATTGGAATTAATTTTCCATTCACTCCTTAATATTTTCGCTTTTGACGCTCTTTAAAATTCAAATAGGAAATTATGGAAAGAACCGTTGTAATCTACCATAAAGCCTGTCCCGACGGTTACGGAGCCCTGGCGGGTGTTGTTTACAAATACGGAGAAAATGAGCTCCTTTATGACGAACTAAAAGATGTTATTTACAACCCTCAGAAAACCTTTTTCGCCCTCCCTACCAACCACAGCACCGATTTTTCCCGCCTAAGGGAAATTTTGGAAGAATACAGGGGCGACGATTTTACCATCTACATGGTGGATTTTTTTGTTCCCAAAATTTTCAATCTGGTTAGAGAATTCCCCAACATAAGGAAGGTTATAGTTATCGACCACCATAAGACGGCCCAAGAAATCTTCCAAAAAGGGATTCCCGAAGATATAAAAGACCGTTTTGAGGTTCATTTAGATTTTGACCACTCGGCGGCGGTTTTAACTTGGAAAATCCTAAACGGGTTCGTTCCCCAAATTATGGAATACATCGAGGATAGGGACATATGGAAGTGGGAAATCCCCGATTCGCTTTATGTTCTAACCGCCGTAGATGCTCGGGTTTTTAACGTTTTAAAACCCAATGAAATAGTTTTCAAACTGTTGGAGCTGGCCCAAACATTTCCCAAGGAGGAGCTGGCCCGCGAAGGACAATCGATGATAGAGTTCAAGGAATCGGTGGTTAAGCGATTGGCTAACAACAGTGCCCACTGGCTAATACTTCCCAGCGGTCATAAGCTGTTGGCGGTGAATTCCTCCGTATTTCAGTCCGATATAGGCAACCGCTTGGCCCAACGCTCGCCCGATGGGGTTGCCTGCGTTTATGCGGTATCCCCCAAAGAGGACGATGTTTATATAAACTGCTCCATACGCAGTATAAACGGAAAAGCCCGCCAAATAGCCCAAGCCAACGGTGGTGGAGGCCACGACAACGCCGCCGGCTGTAGGGTGCCTTTAAGCCAAGCTCAGTTTCTGCCCCTCTCGGAAGAGGAAAAGCAACAAATACCTAAAATTGATTAACCTTCCGAGGGAACTGAATGCAAAATACTAAAATCCGCATCGGGAGGGTCTCCTATTTAAATACCCTCCCCTTGTTTTACAAATGGAAACTCCCCTTTTTGGAAATAGTTGAAAATGTTCCCTCCAAATTGGCTAAGCTGTTGGAGCTTAACCTTCTGGAGGGGGGAATAGTTTCTTCTATCCACTATTTGGAAAACCAGCATAAATATATCCTTTTGCCCAATATTTCCATTTCCTCTTACGGAGAGGCCCGCAGTGTTTTACTGTTTTCTAAAAAACCTTTGGAAGAAATAAATAGCTTACGTCTATCGGAGGAAAGTTTAACTTCCAATTTCCTAACTTGGGTTATATTTACCCGCTTTCTCCAAAAAAGGGTAAAAATAAACAATCAAGACCCCGATGCGGTTTTAGTTATAGGAGATAAAGCCCTGCGGGAGGCTAAAAAAAAGAGCTATCCCTACATTTTTGATATCGGGCAGCTCTGGTTTGAATTTACCAACCTACCAGCGGTTTTTGCCGTTTTCGTCCTCCGAAGGGATATAGTTTCCCTTTACCCCCAAGAGGTTGCTCAATTGTCTCTGGCTTTAATGGAGTCCAAAGAGAGGTTTTTTAAAGATTTGGATAACCTTCCTTTGGAAGAAGAATTAAAAACCTACCTGAGGACCTTGGATTACAACTTCGGCTACCAACATTCGGAGAGTTTGGATTTGATGTATAAGCTCCGTCGGGAAAGTTTTCTAAAATAAAACCCGCATGATAATAGCCATAGACGGGCCCGCCGGCAGTGGAAAATCCACCATAGCCCAACAATTGGCCCAAAAGTTAGGATTTTTATATTTGGATACAGGGGCCACCTACCGAGCCGTTGGGTTGGCGGTTCATCTAAAAACGGGAAAAACCGACAATTTCCAACCCGAGGAAATATTAAAAACCCTCCAAGAGGTTCAAATATCGGTAGAATACACCGAAGGGGTCTTTAAGGTCTTCCTCAACGGGGAAGATATAACCGATAAACTCCGTTCGGAGGAGGTCGGAAAATACGCCTCCTTGGTTGCCCAATATCCCGAAATAAAAGAAAAGTTATTTGAATTTCAGAGGAAATTAGTAAACAACGGAAACGCCGTAGTGGAAGGGCGAGACGCGGGGCTGTATGTATTTCCCGACGCCGACATAAAAATTTTCATGACAGCTTCTCCCGCCGAAAGGGCAAAGAGAAGATATCTTCAGCTGAAAGAAAGAGGTATAACCGATATAAGTTTCGAAGAAATTTTAAGGGCTATTGTAGAACGCGACCAAAGAGACCAAAACCGAAAACATTATCCCTTCAAACCGGCACCCGATGCCACCATAATAGACACCACGGGAAAAAGCTTAGAAGAGGTTTTTAACAAAGTTTGGAAGATAGTTGAACCCTACCTAAATGTGTTTATAACCGGTATAGGCTCCGGTTTGGGTAAAGCTTTGGCAAAGGAATTCCTATCGAGGGGTTACAAAGTTTTTGCCCTATCGAGGCACCTACCCGAGGATTTAAAAGACAACCCCAATTTGGTTTTTGAAAAAGCCGACCTAGGACGGTTGGAAGAAGTTTATTCCAAGACCTACCGCTTGTTGGAAAAGGTAAATAGACAACTTCCTTGGGTAATACTAAATGCGGGAATCCTCGGGGAGCTAAAACTAATGAGAGATGTCTCCCTAAGGGAAATCCAAAAAGTTATGGATATCAACGTTTGGGCTAACAAAATAATTTTCGACACCTTGGAGGACTTAATAAACCAAAACAAACTAAAGGTGGGACAGATAATAGCCATTTCCAGCGGGGCGGCTGTCAACTGCAACAAAGGGTGGAATGCTTATTCAATGTCCAAAGCCACCCTAAACTGCATGGTTAAACTCTACCATTGGGAATTTCCTAAGAGCCACTTAGTTAGCTTGGCACCGGGGCTAATACTAACCCCGATGCTACAGCACATAATCGAAGAGGTCGACGCAGAAAAATTCCCTTCGGTTAAAAGACTACAGCAATCACCAAAATTAACGCCCGAAAATGCGGCCAAAATGTTAATAGAGGTATTCCCTAAACTTTTAAAATTCCCTTCGGGAAGTTTTGTAGATGTAAGGCAGGCCGCCCCCGAGGTCTACAGCAAATATTTGAGCTCTTAGATTTAATTTTTCTTTGTTTGTTAGGAGGTTTTAAATGGATTTGAAACCTTTGCTGGATAAAAACGATTCAAAAATCCTGTTGGTGGTTCTGGACGGTTTGGGAGGTCTCCCCGTAAGGGAAGATGGTAAAACCGAATTGGAGCTTGCCAATATACCAAACTTGGACGCTTTAGCCTACCAAAGTGCCACCGGCATGCACATTCCCGTAGACATCGGTATAACCCCCGGTAGTGGTCCGGGACATTTGGGACTTTTCGGTTATGACCCTACAAAATTCGAAATCGGACGCGGAATATTGGAGGCCCTCGGTTTAGATATGGAAGTAACCGACCGAGACATAGCCATAAGGGGAAACTTTGCCACCGTAAAATACGAAGGCGACACCCCCATAATAGTTGACCGCCGTGCGGGAAGAATTCCAACCGAGGAAAACCGTCGAATTGTTGAAAAAATTACCAAAGAAATAAAAGAAATAGACGGCGTAAAAGTTTTTATCAAAAGCGGTAGAGAACACCGCGTGGCCATCGTTTTGAGATTCCCCGAAGCCCTGCCCTCCGGTAGCGACCAAATTAATGACACCGACCCCCAAGCAACCGGCGTGCCCCCCTTAAAGGCGGAAGGGAAAAACCCCGCCGCCCAGAAGGTAGCCCAGATAATCAACAAGCTAATAGAAAAGATAGCGGAAATAATAAAAGATGAACCTAAGGCTAACTATCTGCTCCTTAGGGGCGTGGCCCAAAGACCTAACATAGAGCCTTTTGGCGAAAAATTCGGCCTAAAGGCGGCCGCTATAGCCGTTTATCCGATGTATAAGGGGCTGGCCAAATTGGTGGGTATGGAAGAGGTTAATCCCGAAGGGGAAACCATAGCCGACGAAATAGAGGCCCTCAAAAAAGCGTGGAACGACTACGACTTTTTCTTCCTGCACGTCAAAAAAACCGACAGTTACGGCGAAGACGGAAATGTAGAAGGAAAAATAAAAGTTTTGGAAGAATTTGACAAAGAGCTTCCCAAAATTTTGGAACTAAAGCCCGACGTTTTAATCATTACCGGAGACCACTCCACCCCCTGCTTAATGAAGGGCCACTCCTGGCATCCCGTGCCCCTATTAATTCATTCCAAATATGTTTTAGGTAGAATTTCCCAAGCCTTTACCGAAAGGGAATGTCTAAAGGGAGAATTGGGAATAATACCCGCCCATAAAATTATGCAACTGGCCTTAGCCAACGCACTGAGACTTAAAAAGTTCGGAGCTTAATTTCTTTTTAATTTTCCTTTAGATGGAGCTCTGGAAAATTTTCACCTTTTTGGGTTTTCTATTTTTATTTTTGGGCCTTTTGGGGTTTATCTTTTCCAAACTAAACCTTTCCTTAGGTCAGTTGCCCGGCGATATAGTCCTTCGGAAGGAAAACTTTACCGTTTATATCCCCATAGCAAGCAGTTTGTTAATAAGTCTTCTCCTAACGGTGGTGTTAAATTTACTTTTCCTGCTGTTGGACAAGAAATAGACCCAACAAAGATATTTTTTTCTGAAATTTCCATCCTAAGGAAAAGGTTAAAGTCAGAAAATCCCTAATCGGTTTTCTCTTTAAATAAACTCTCCAACAAGAGAATTAAACGATAGCCCAAAAGCAGGAAAAGGGAAATTGTATAAAGCCAGATTAGGAAAATCAAAATACTTGCCAAGGGGGTTAATATTAAATTTTTTTCCAAAATATGGGTTACATACCAGGTAAACAAATCCTTTAAAGGATTTAAGGTCAAAAACAGTATTAGAGAAACCGCAAAGGTGGTATTCCAAGAAATTTTGACCGGCGAAAGGAAATAGTAAATAACAAACAACCCCACGGGAAAAGCCAAATAGTTTATTACCAACTTTAAGGTTCCTAAAAATTGAAGAATCCAAGGTGTGTAAATATGTAAGTTGAAAAGAACTTTAGGAAGGACATCTAAGGTCATATCCACAATGCCGTAAAAAAGCATTAAAAACCCAAAAAGGAAGGGCAGTATGTAATTCATGATAGGAAAGGTTTTAGGTTTTGTGTTAGCTACAAAGGCAAAGCCGATTTCTATAGTCCTAAGGTAGTTTCCTATAAAAAAAATAACCAAGACGAGGGTGAAAATTTGGGTTTTCGCCGAAAGGTTTTCCAAAGATTGGACAATTAAATTAACCACACTTTGGGAAACATTGGGAAAAAACTCGTAAATTTTGGCTATTACCAACTCCCTATGGGGGATGTATTTAATAATTGTTCCCAAAAAGATTATTGCTGTATTAAGAACCAAAAAGGAGGAAAAAGCTATAGCCGAAGCGTGGTAGGTGTATCCTTTTTTAAAAAAATCCTCCCCCAGTTTGTAAATCAGATAAACCAAAAAAAGCAATAGAAGCTTTAAAAGTCTCCTCATTAGGGATTATAGCTTTTCAAAACTCTATTAGTAGTTCAAATTAAGCTTACCTCCCTTTGCCTACAACAATTGTCAATAGTCGTTGGCAATTTAAATTTAAATACCGAAGGGGGGATAAAAATGTATAGGAGAATCCTCGCTATAAGGGATTTCAAAGAAGCTGTGGAATTTTTGCCCAACTTCCGTAGCGTTGTTAAAGAACTCCAACCCGATGCAATAATATTCGCCGGAAGTGTGCTAAAAGGAACCCTATTAGAGGAAGAATATCATAATGCCTCCCTCATGGGTCGTCCCCCCAAAAGGGAAATCCTCCATGAGGTGGAAAAACATCAAATAGAAATCCTTAACGAGTTTTTCAAAACCTTGGGAGAAACTGGAGTAAAAACCTTTATAGTCCCCGGAAAAAACGACGCTCCTTTAAAGGTTTACCTAAGGGCTTTGGCCCAAATGGAGGAAGTTTATCCTAACCTAAGGGGGGTTCACGAAACATTCGCCAACTGGGGTAGCGAATTTGTAGTCTTCGGTTTGGGTGGAAAATTAAACGAAACCATTTTTGAAGAGGATTTTGTTGTTAAATACCCCCGTTGGTATGCCGAATATGTCCTCAAATTTATGTATGAACTCAAACCTAAACGCAAGATAATGGTTTTACACCACCCGCCGATAGGTAAAAAGGTGGACGTTTGCCCCGACGGTAAGCACCACGGAAGCCCCATATCTAACACCCTAATAAAAACCTTTAACCCCGAAATAGCAATAGTAGGATTGGCCGGCCGCGGCTACGAACAAATAGGCGACACCTTTGTGGTAAACCCCGGCCCTATGTGCAAAGGTTATTTCGCCCTTATAGATGTTCAAGATAAAAAGGTCGAATATGGAGATTTAAGATAACTTTTCCCTTCTGAGTTTTTCTTTACCTTCTTTCCTCCTCTAGTAGAAACCTGTCAAAAATCCCTTTTTGGGAATTTAAAAATTTGCTATAAACCACCCTATGGTAGAAGATAAAGACCTAAACCTTTTGAAGGTCGAAAAAGTTTATGAACCTAAAGAGGAATGTAAAAAGACCGCCCACTTTCAGGATTACGAAACTCTCTATAAAAGCTCCCTACAAAACCGAGAGGCTTTTTGGGACAAAATTGCTAAAGAGCTCTGTTGGTTCAAACCTTGGGAAAAGGTTTTGGAGTGGAATTATCCCTACGCCAAATGGTTTGTCGGAGGAAAAACCAATATCTGTTATAACTGTCTCGACCGCAATCTCGAAAGGGGTTTAAGAAACAAGGTCGCCATTATCTACGTAAACGAGGACGAAGAGGAAAAGAAACTTACCTACGGTGAACTTAACGAGCTGGTGGGAAGGTTTGCCTCGGCTTTAAAATCTTTGGGAATTAAAAAGGGTGACCGCGTTGTTCTATATATGCCCAACACCCCCGAGGCGGCCATAGCAATGCTGGCCTGTGCCCGCATAGGGGCTATCCATTCGGTGGTTTTTGCGGGATTTTCCACCGAAGCCCTCCGCATGAGAATAGAGGACGCCAAACCCAAGGCGGTAATAACGGCCACCTACACCAAACGCCGCGGAAAGAAAATAGATTTGCTCTCCACCGCGAGGGAGGCTATTAAAGGCCTAGATTATGTTGAACATCTCATAGTTTGGGATAGAGATAAAAACCAAACCCTCCGAGAGGGGGAAAAAGAATTCTACAACCTCATAAAGGAAAACAAAGAAATTTCCCCCGCTGAGGAAATGGATGCAGAAGACCCCCTATTTATCCTCTACACCTCGGGAACAACAGGTAAACCTAAAGGGGTTCTTCATACCACCGGCGGTTATATGGTGGGAACTTACATAACCACCAAATGGGATTTTAATCTGCAGGACGACGATATATATTGGTGCACCGCCGACGTTGGTTGGATAACCGGCCACTCCTACATCGTTTACGGGCCTTTGCTAAACGGGGCAACCACCCTTATGTATGAAGGGGCCCCCAACTATCCCGACCCCGGTATATGGTGGCGGATAGTGGAAAAATACCGCGTAAATATCTTTTACACCGCACCCACCGCCATAAGGCTGTTTATGCGTTATGGTGAGGAATACCCAAAAAAATATGACCTCTCTTCCCTTAGGGTTTTGGGTTCGGTGGGAGAGCCTATAAACCCCGAAGCTTGGGAGTGGTATTATCGCGTAATAGGCGGTCAGAAGTGCCCCATCGTGGACACCTGGTGGCAGACCGAAACGGGAATGCACCTAATACTAACCTGGCCCCATATGAAGGCCAAACCGGGTTATGCCGGCAAACCCTTCTTTACGGTTGAAGTTGATGTGGTAGATAAAAACGGCAACCCCGTGCCGCCCAACCATGTTGGTTATTTGGTTATAAAAAACCCTTGGCCGGCGATGCTGCGAACGGTTTGGGGCAACCCCGAACGCTACGAGAAATATTGGAATATAATCCCCGGCTATTACTGCCCCGAGGATTTGGCTTCCAAAGACGAAGAAGGCTACATAATGATTTTGGGAAGGGCCGACGACGTTCTTAATGTTGCCGGCCACCGCATAGGAACCGCCGAGGTGGAAAGTGCCTTGGTGGCCCACCCCGACGTTGCCGAGGCTGCGGTAATAGGAAAGCCCGACGAAATAAAAGGCCAAAGAATTAAAGCCTTTGTTGTGTTACGGGTAGGTGTCCAACCTTCCCAAGAGCTTACCGAAAGCATTAAGCAAACCGTTAGAAAAACCCTTGGGCCCATCGCAGTGCCCGATGAAATTGAATATGTGGAAAAACTACCCAAAACCCGAAGCGGAAAAATAATGAGAAGACTCCTTAGGGCCAAAGAATTGGGCCTGCAGGTGGGAGACCTTTCTACCCTCGAGGATTGAAAAATATTTCGGCCACCCGTTGGGTTATATAAAGAGCCGCCTCTTCCTTTGTTGGTTTTTTTATTTCTTCCACCAATGAGTCTTTTGTTATTAAAAACCCTTCGTAGGTATCGCTTCCCATAACCTTGGAAGGGTTCACCACAATAGCGTCCAAATTCTTTTTACGGAGTTTTTTAAGGGCATTTTCTACCAAAGATTGGGTTTCCACCGCAAACCCTACCAAAATTTGGTTTCTTTTTAACTTCCCCAATTGGGTCAATATATCGGGGGTAGGAACCAGCTTAACTATAAGTTCCTTTTCCTTCTTTTTAAGTTTGTTTTGATAGGTTTTCTCAAATTTATAGTCGGTTACGGCGGCGTTCATAAATACGGCCTCCACCGATGGGAAGATATCCAAACAGGCTTCCAACATTTCTTGAGTTGTTTCAACCCGAACGGTTTCAAACCACTCGGGAATTTCCACTTTTGTATCTCCCGCCACCAAAATGGGCTTTCCTCCTTGGTAGAAAATGGCTTTGGCCAATGCTAAACCCATTTTTCCGCTGGAGCCGTTGGAAATAAACCTAACGGGGTCGAGGTATTCTTTGGTAGCCCCGAGGGTTATTAAAACCTTTTTACCTTTCCACCTTTGGGGGGTCTGGGCTTTTACCAAATAATCCCTTATAAGGTTGATATCGGCCAATTTTCCTTCGCCGAGGTCTCCGCAGGCTAAAAGCCCTTTTTGGGTGGGTATTATTTCCACCCCCCATTTTTGGAGTTTTTTTAAATTTTCCTGCACTGCGGGGTTTTTAAACATTACCGTGTTGGCGGCGGGAGCAACAATTTTAGGTTTATCGCAAGCTAACCATGTGGCGGTAAGCAAATTATCGGCTATACCCAAGGCAAGCTTGGAAATAGTATTAACCGTAGCGGGTGCTATAAGAAAAACATCGCACCATTTGGCCAAATCTATATGAACCAAAGGGTTTTTATAATCCCACTCCCAATAAGGGACATTGGAAGTTAAAGTGCTCAAAACGGTGGGAGAAACAAAATCCAACGCCGATGGGGTTAATACAGTTTTAACTTTTGCCCCTTCTTTGGTCAATATTCTTATAAGTTCATAAACCTTATAGGCCGCTATCCCTCCCGTTATCCCTATGAGGATTTTTTTATCTTTCAAAAACATCAAGGGGATAAGGATAAGTTAGCCCAAGAGGAAAATAGGATTGTTTCTACTATTAATAAAGTGGAATGGACAAACTTCTTTCGGTGGAGCAACTTACCCCTTCCCACATTGAGGAAATTTTTAATAGAGCCCAAACCTTTAAAAGGAAAGGTATAAAGAAAGAACTCAACGGGGATTGGGTTTTAATGTTTTTGGAACCTTCCACCCGAACACGGTTGTCCTTTGAAAAGGCCCTCCAACATTTGGGTTGTCGAACTTACCTTTTTAGCTCCGAAAGCTCTTCTATGAAAAAGGGCGAAACTTTGCTCGATACCGTTTTAACCCTAAAAGCCCAAGGCTTCGACGGGCTTGTTATAAGAACTCCTATTAACGGTCAACTGGAGGAAATCAAAGATTTGGACATTAAGGTGGTCAACGCCGGCGACGGGACAAATGAGCACCCAACGCAAGCCCTAATAGATGCTTTTACCTTAAAGGAAATTTTTGGTAATTTGGAGGGCTTAAAGATACTCTATGTGGGGGACATTAACTTCAGTCGGGTATTCCGTTCGGGCTTGAAACTTTTAAAAAAACTCAACGCACGGGTTGGAATATGTGCTCCCCGCAGTTTAAAACCCACCGACCTAAGCCTGCTGGGTGTGGATAAAGATTTCAACAATATAGAGGAAGCTTTAGCTTGGTGCGACGTTGCAATCTTTTTGCGTATACAAAAAGAGAGACAAAATAAACCCCTCATAACTTCGGAAAGGGATTATTTAAAAACTTTCGGTTTAACCCCCCAAAGGGCCCAATTTCTAAGAAACCACGGAAAGTTTTATATGCATCCGGGCCCCGTTAATAGGAATGTGGAAATATCGGCCCAAGAGGTGTATGGGAAAAATTCCCTAATCCTTCGGCAGGTGGAAAATGGAGTTTTTATCCGTGCGGCGGTTATAGATTTCCTATATTCCAACGAAGGATAAAATATTCTCCAATGTCCATAGATAGGGAAACAGTTTTAAAAGTTGCCCAACTGGCAAGGTTGGAGCTCACCGAGGAAGAAATTGAAATTTACACCAAACAGTTGGGGGATATTTTGGAATTTGTCCAACAAATTCAGGAAGTGGATACCGAAAATGTGGAGCCCTTCGTGTTGGACGTTCCCAATACCCCGATGAGGGAAGATATACCCGGCCCCACCCTTCCCAAGGAAGAAATAGAAAAAAATGCCCCCGAATTTGAAAACGGTTATTTTGTTGTTCCCCGTATATTCGAGGTTGAATGATTTTTATCTTTTCCTTTTTCGGTCAACCTTTCTACCGTTCCCATCAGTAGGTAAAAAATCGCATTTATAGGAACCCAAAAAAGGGTAAAAAGGTGGTAGACCATATTAACCCATACCGCACTAATAACGGCTACTTTTAACCACCAAAGGTTATTTATTTCCTCTTTCAACACCCTAAAGGTCAAAATTCCCAAAGCTATATAGAACCACAGTAGGAACAAAACATTTAACAACCCCCCGTTGATGAAGGCTGTAAGGGGTAGGAAACTTTCGTATTCGTTGATTACTCTCCCCCAATAGCCCGGTAGGTTGTGGTATTGTTTTTGCGGGCCGTAGCCCCAGCCTATCAAGAGTTTTAAATAATCGCCTTCTTTAATAGCTTTGTCTATAAGCTCTAAAGCTCCCTTGGCGATAACAACCCTGCCCGAGCTTAGGCTGTTTAAAGTTTGTTCGTTTATACCGTGGTTTTTAATTAGGTAAAACCACCTTTTCCCTTTCGGGGTTTGGTAAATAAGAAAAACACTTAAAGGTATTGAAACAATAAAAATACCAACCAAACTTAGGCGAAACTTCCAACTTTTAAAAACCTTTAAGAGGGCCAAAAAGAAAATAAAGAGCCCCACAATAAGGCCTATAACAACCGACCTTTCGGCGGGCAAAAATATAACCCCTACAAACAAGGGGGCTGAAATTAGAGAAAATAACTTCCACCATAAGGGGAAATCTTTGTAAAAAAAGCTCCCCAAGGCGGAAAAAAAGGAAATTGCCAAAAGGTTACCGATGATAAAGTTTCCACCCCAAAAGCCCTTGGTGAAATGGTGGAAGTGCCAGGTGTAGAGAACTTTTAAACTTAAAACCCACCCGGCAAGGACTGATAGAACAACCGCCCCCTTTAGTAGTTTTTCTAAATATTCCCTTTCCAAAGTTCGGGAAACAAAATAGGAGAAACTAAAAAAGTCCTGTTCCAACAATCTCCGCCATTGTTCTTTAACCTTTAAGAACAATATACTTGAAAGGGTAATAACCGAAAGGTGGCCTAACAAAGGGACGGTAAAAAGACCTTTAAAGGTTTGTTTAAAGTTTTTAATCCAGAAGTAGGAAGAAAAAACAATAGCCAATAGAAGGAAGGCTTCAAAAACTGATATGGAAAAAAAGGAACTAACAACCGCCAGAAGGGAAAAGATAAAAACCGACCTTTGGAGGAACTTTTCCTTTTTTACCCTTGGAGGGTTGAAAATTTTAGAAAACTGCATGGGGTTTAACAATAGCACCCTCCCCTAACCGTTAACCCCTAGAGCGTTAACGCTAGAGGGATTAACGCTTTAATTAAATATCCCCCGCTAACTTTTTTAGTTTTTCGATATTTAAAACCCTTATCCGTCGGCGTTCTTTTTCTATAACTCCCAACGCTTTTAAGTTTGCCAAAGCACGGGATACCGCTTCGGGGGTTAAACCCAACTGATAGGCCACCAAGGTGGTTTGAAAGTTTTCCACCGACTCCCCCTTAAGGGAAGCGAGGATATATTTGGCCACCCGAGGGGTAGCGTTGGCTATTGTAAGGATTTCCACCAAGTTTACCAAATGGTAAAGCCTGCGGGCTAACACGTTTGCTATGGATAAACAAATTTCGGGGTATTTTTTAGCAAGCTCCAACAGTTTTTGACGGTCTATATAAACGATTTTGGAATTTTCCAACGCCTCCACATTTACGGGAAAGTACTCCCCGCTTAAAGATGCCGCCTCGCCAAAAAGCGTTCCCGGCTCGACTATCTTTATTATTTGTTCTTTACCCGAAAGGGGTTCTATCGTAAACAGTTTAAGTTTTCCCTCTTTGAGGATATAGAAACCGGTAGCTTTAGAGTTTTTAGTAAAAATTAACCTTCCCTTGGGAATTTCCATCAAAACCGCTATTTGGGAAATTTTTTCTAAGATTTCCTCATCGAGGTTTTTAAACAGAGAAATCTTTTTAAGGAGTTCTATAAGAGGCATAAAGAAAAAGCTAAACAAGGTTATCGAAAGAAGAAACCCCGCTAAGGTAAACTTAAAAACCCTAACCCTAAACACCTTTTGGAGGTTTTAAATAATGGGACACACAATAGCGGAAAAAATAATAGCCGCCCACGCGGGGAAAAAGGAAGTTTTCCCCGGCGATATGGTAATGGCCAAAGTTGACCTTGTTTTGGCTAACGACATTACCGCACCCTTGGCCATAAAAGTGCTCGAAGAACACGGAATAAACAAAGTTTTCGACCCAGAAAAAATAGCCCTCGTAATGGACCACTTCACACCTCCCAAGGATATAAAGGCGGCAACCCAAGTTAAGTATGTAAGGGAATTTGCCCGCAAGCACGGTATAAAACACTACTACGACGGCGGAGAGGTTGGTATTGAGCATACCCTACTGCCTGAAAAAGGCCTAGTCCGCCCGGGAATGTTGGTAGTCGGTGCAGACAGCCACACCTGCACCTACGGAGCTTTAGGAGCCTTTTCCACCGGTATGGGTTCCACCGATATAGCCTACGCAATGGCCACCGGCGAAGTTTGGCTAAAGGTTCCCGAAACAATGAAATTCATCTACCGCGGGAAGCTCAAAAAGTGGGTAACCTCCAAAGACCTAATCCTTTACACCATCGGGCAAATTGGTGTGGACGGGGCTCTGTATAGGGTTATGGAGTTCGACGGAGAAGTTATAAGAAACCTATCGGTTGAAGCCCGCCTAACAATGGCCAACATGGCTATAGAAGCCGGAGGAAAGGCCGGTATCATCGCCCCCGACGAGAAAACTATAGCTTACGTTAAAGAGAGAACCAACGAACCTTTTGAAATATACCAATCCGACCCCGACGCCGAATACCATTCCGTTTATGAATGGGACGTTAGCGACCTCGACCCCGTGGTAGCGCACCCCTATTCTCCCGATAACGTTAAAAGCGTTTGGGAGTCTACCAACATCACCATAGACCAAGTATTCATAGGCTCCTGCACCAACGGAAAATATGAAGACCTAAAGATAGCGGCCGAAATTCTAAAGGGCAAGAAGGTTCACCCCTATGTGCGTTGCATAGTAATACCCGCAACCCCCGGCGTATATAAACGCGCCTTGGAAGAGGGAATAATCCAAACCCTATTGGACGCCGGCTGTGTAATAGGCCCCTGCACCTGCGGCCCCTGCTTGGGCGGACACATGGGTATCTTGGCACCCGGCGAAAGATGCGTATCCACCTCCAACAGAAACTTCCCCGGAAGAATGGGGCACGTAACCGCCGAGGTATACCTCGCTTCACCCGCCGTTGCGGCCGCTTCGGCAGTATTGGGTAGAATAGCCCACCCCGAAGAGGTAGTAGGAAAAGAAGAACCTGCAATGGTATAAATTACTACTTCCTTTTTTTGGTCTCTTTTTTTCTAACCTTAAAAAGCTAATAAAACCAATTTACCAATCCTAGGCAGAAATTTATTTTCCCCCTTAAGGAATGCCTTCCAAAAAAAAATATGTAGAGGAGATATATAGCGAAAAAAACGCCTGTCCCGAGCACGGAATAAGCCTGCCCGAACTATCGGCGAGGTTATTTTCCTTTAACTCCCCCTATGGGGCCTGTCCCGACTGCAAAGGTTTAGGTGTTAAGTGGGAAATAGCCCCCGAAAGTTTAATAGATGAAGAAAAACCCGCAGAGGAGGCAATAAAACCCCTCCAAACTATGACCTTTAACTACCTAAAGTGGCCCCTAAGGAGGGTTTTAAGATATTTGGGCTACACGCCGAGGACAAAATGGAAAAACCTACCCGAGGAGGTTAAAAACATAATCCTCTACGGGGATAAAACCCACCTTGAGTGGGAAGGAATAATTCCCCACCTTGAAAGGAGATTTTTAGAGAGCGAAACCGAAAAAGTTAGGGAGGAACTTGAGGACTACATAAGGGAAAAAACCTGTCCCACCTGCGGGGGTTCCCGTTTAAGAAAGGAAGCCCTAAGCGTTCTAATAGACGGAAAGAGCATCTGGGACATAGTTCAAATGCCCGTAGGGGAGGCAAAAAAATTCTTTGAAAATCTAAGGGAGAAACTTACCGAAAAGGAAAAACAGATAGCGGATAGACTTTTGGAAGAAATTATCAACCGCCTCGGTTTTTTGGTAAATGTTGGGTTGGACTACCTAACTTTGAGCCGGACAGCAACAACCCTAAGCGGTGGAGAAGCCCAAAGAATTAGACTTGCTACCCAACTGGGGAGCAAACTAACGGGAGTCCTCTATGTGTTGGATGAACCTTCCATTGGACTCCACCCGAGGGATACAACCAAACTTATAAACACCCTAAAAGGTTTGAGAGATTTGG
>JAADES010000018.1 GCA_013153315.1 Aquificota bacterium | reverse complement strand
AATTTTCTACCAAAATGGGGTTTTGAAAGTGGAAGGTGAAAGCCCTCCTCAAGTTATAAATCAAATAAAAGCCACATCTTGGAAAAGATTGGATAATGGAAATTATCTAATAGAGGTAAGAATAAAATGATAGAAAACTTCTTAAAAAGGAAGTTTCTAATAGCTACCTATGTAACATTTTTATTATTACTTACAGTTTTTTTAATTAAAAATTTTTATCAAACAAAGGTAAGTATTATTGGTCTACATAACGAGTATAAGAGATTCTTATTTCTTTTAGAGAATGTTAAAATCTATCAACAGAAACCTTTGACGGAAAAGAATTTAAAATTTGTAATACAAAAATTTGGGCTTTCATTGGAAAAAATAGAAAAAATACCTAATGGATTTAAGATAGTAATAAAAACGCTTCCTGCGGATAAATTTTTGAAATTTATTCATACTCTTGAGAAATATGGCACAATAGAGAAAATTCAGGCTATTGATAATACAGGACAAGGAAAGTTTCATACAGAAATTTTAATAAAAACGTTCAACAATTCATTTTAAATTGAAGCCTCGCTCTTGTGTGTACAAAATCGACTATTTTATTAGTAAACAAACATGTGGAGAAAAGGTTAATAGGACTAAGAGTTTGTTATAATATTTAAATATTGAACCCCAAAGAGAGAGACAGGAGGTAATAAAGTGGCGGTAAGAATAAGGCTGGCGAGGTTCGGAAGAAGAAATCACCCTGTTTACAGAATTGTTGTAATGGATTCCAGAAGACCCCGTGAAGGTAAATATTTGGACATCATAGGAACTTACGACCCAAAACGGCACGAAATTATAAAGTTTGACGAAGAAAAATATAACAAGTGGGTTTCTTTGGGTGCGGAAGTTACCGACAGAGCCAAAGCGATTTATAAACTTTACAAAAAATTGTCTGCTAAGCAAACCGCTTAAAAATAGATTTAGCCAACAAAAGGAGGAGGTAGACGAATGAGCGCAATGAAAGACATCGTAGAAATCTTCGCTAAAACCTTGGCTGAAAAGCCCGACCAGGTTCAAGTTAGGGAAATTGAAGGGGAAAGAACCGTTGTAATCGAACTAAGGGTTGCCCCCGAAGACCTCGGAAAAATAATCGGCCGTCAGGGAAGAATTGCAAGAGCCTTAAGACTTCTTCTAACCGCTATGGCCAGAAAACAGAACAAAAGGGCCGTTCTCGAAATTTTGGAATAATTTTTCTCCCTTTTTTTTTCTCTTCAAATATCAACCTTTCTTTGTTCTAAAAATATTCCTTTATGAATCCTAAGAAAGTTCTTATTTTTTTAGACGACCTTGTTGAGGACGTAGAATTTATCTATCCCTACTATAGGTTCCAAGAAGAAGGTTTTACCACTGTAGCGGTAGGTGTAGAAAAAAGAACCTATCAAGGAAAGAAAGGTTGTCCCCATAAGGCGGATAAAAGTTTTAAAGAAATAGCTGACCAAACCTTTGATTGCATCTATATTCCCGGCGGGTATGCCCCCGATAGGCTAAGGCGTTATCCTGAAATATTGGATTTTGTTAAAAAACATTTTGAACAGGGCAAAATTGTAGCCGCCGTATGCCATGGGCCTTGGGTGTTGATATCGGCAAAAATTGTTAAAGGAAAAAAGGTCACGGGCTATTACGCTATAAAGGACGACCTAATAAATGCCGGGGCTATCTACACCTGCAAAGAAGTTGAAGTTGATGGAAACCTTATAACGGCCACAGACCCTAAGGCGATGGTTAAACAACTTCCTTTGATAATAGAAAAACTTAAACAAGAAGATAAATAAGGGTTTTGTTTACTCTCTTCTAAGCTTACAAAGAATTTTATCTCCACCTTTTTTTAAGATTTTTTGAGCTAATTCAAAACCCGCTGTTTCGGGATACTCGGCGTGTCCTACAACGGATTCCTCTATATATTCTTTTCCTTCCAAATCGGATATAAAACCTTTCATTTTCAGAGTTCCATCATATTCCACTATGGCAAAGGCACCAATTGGGACTTGGCAACCGCCTTCCAAGGTTTTCAGAAATTCCCTTTCCGCCCGTGCTTCAGCCTCCGAGGCGGGGTCGTTTACGGCCTGCCTTAAAATTTCTTCCAGTTCTTCATCCTCTTGGCGAATTTCAACAGCCATAATTCCCTGCCCGACGGCGGGAATAAAGTAGTCTAAAATTTCCGTTATTCGTTCTGACCAACCTAACCTTTCTAAGGAGCTTTGGGCCAAAATTATGGCGTCGTATAGGCCTTCTTCCAATTTTCTAAGGCGGGTATCAACATTTCCCCTTATGTCTTTAATAACCACATCGGGGCGGTGTCTTTTTATTAAAGCTTTCCTCCTTAGGGAGGAAGTTCCTACAACCGCCCCTTTGGGAAGTTCTTTTAATTTTTTTCCTTCTCGGGATACCAATACATCAAAGGGGTAATCCCTCATAGTGTAGGCGGCTATTTTTAAACCCTGCGGTAGGGTTGTGGGTAAATCCTTCAAAGAATGAACCGCCAAATCTATTTCCTTGTTTAGGAGGGCTTTTTCTATCTCCTTTGTGAAGAGTCCTTTATCTCCAATTTTGGCCAAAGGGGTATCCAATATTTTGTCCCCCGTGGTGGTTATAGGGACTATTTCAATTTCCACATCGGGAAGAAAGAATTTCAACAAATTGGCAACATATCGGGTTTGCCACATAGCCAACTTACTTTTTCGGGTTCCTATACGGAGCTTTTTGTGCATGTTTTTAAATTTTGAGGAGAAAGAAAAAGGGAAAGTTATTTGAGTATTTTCCTTGCGTTTATAGGCTGTATAGGTCGGTTGTTGGGAAATCCCATAACCTCTTTAAATAGGTTTAGTTGTTCGGCACTAATTTCAACGGGCTCTTTGAATATAATCCAGCGAACTCCCTCGCTGCAGGGCGGGGTGGTAAGCGAACCGTTGTAGCGGTAGTAATCTTTTTTCTTAGGTAGGAGTAGATAGGGATTTACCTTTGTAAGGAGTAAATTTTCCTGCCCTACTTTGGTGGGCATGTAATCCCAAATCTTTTGGAGTTCTTTATTTGTCTTGCCTAACTTAAATAGGACTCCTATTACCGCTATGTTTCCTTCATCGTCGGTATGGACAAAATGAGCCTCAAAGGGGTAATATTCGCCGTTTACAGTGTGCTCGCTGGGGGCGTGGAAGTGGAACTGTCTTAGGTAGAATTTCCTACCGTCAATTACCACATAACTTTTACCCAAAGTTATAACCTTTATGGTATGGCCGTTATTTAGAACTTTTACCGCGTCGGCCACGTAGTTTATCTGAAGCGGTCGGGTGCAGGCTTTTACCATATATTTTTCATTGAGGTCTATGGGAGATTGGTTTTTCCCTATGGCGCACATTATGTATTCGGGGCTTAGATAACCCCAGTATTTGGGCCCCGTTTTGCCGCTATAGCTCCATTGAGGGTGTTCTATTTTTTCCCCCATAGGGGCTTTTTCCGAAGCAAATCCTCCCCAAAGGCCTACAAAACCTATACCTACTGCCGTTAGCAATAACTTTCTAACCATTTTTGTCCACCTCCGAAGGTTTTTTAAAAATATAGCGGCCAAAAGTCGGAAAAATCAAAAAACTTTCAAAGAAAGTTATCTGAAATCCTTTTAAGGGTTGGAAATAAGTTCCTCAAAAAGTTGGATGTATTTATCGGCAGTCCTTTCTATGGAAAAGTTTTGAGCAGTTTTCCATGCATTGGTAGAAATTCGTTCATACTCTTGTGGGGAAAGTTTTAAAGCTTTTTCCATAGCATGGGCTAAAGCATTCTTATCCTCAATAGGGACAAGAAAACCGTTAACCCCATTATGGAGATACTCCGATATACCCCCCGCCGAGGTGGAAATAACCACCATCTTGGTGGCCATAGCCTGCAAAAGGGCCCCCGCGATACCCTCAAGGTAGGAACTTAGAACAAAATAATCCGAAGCATTTAGCAAATCGGGCACATCTTCCCTAAAACCTAAACCGAAAACCTTTCCCGAAAGCCCTCTTTTGGAAATTTCCCTTTTGGCTTCTTCGGAGTTAGTATCGTGTCCTACCAAAAGGAGAAAACAATTTGGACAACCGCTTTTAGTTAAAAATTCTTTAAAAGCATCCAACAAAAGGAGTTGACCTTTTACTTTTGGGTTCCAATTGGCGACATTAATAAAAATCTTTCCTTCAAAAGGTAGATTTAATTTTTTTCTTAGCTCTTTTTGGTTTTCTCTATTGGGAAAAAACCTTTTAAGGTCTATCCCGCTGGGAATATAAACCAACTTGGAGGGGAAAAAGTTATGCTCCTTTAAGGTTTCAAAAACAGGTTTGGAAACCACCACTATGCGGTCGCTTACACTGTATTTAAACCAACGGGAGAAAAAGGAGGGAACCCTACCGCTCCTGCGGACGGAAATTATCTTTATTCTTTTCCTTAAAAAGGGGAGAGTAAACCTCAGCATATCCATAGCGTGGGGGGAGTTTGCTATAACTATGTCGTAATCAAAAGTTTCTATAACCCTCTTTAACCTCCACCAGTTTAGGGGATTGAAACGGCTTTTGCTCCCTTTGTGGTCTTCGAATTTATGAATCTTTACGGGGTAAGGTTTTAATTTTTCCTCCATTTGTTGATACTGGAAGGCGATAGCTATACCAATGTCTATTCCCTTCAGGGCAAGCTCGCGGGTGGTTAGAAATACCTGCTCTTTAGTTCCGCCCCAGCCCACACCGTCGACCACTTGAAGAACTTTAAAAGACATGAAATTACAAAAAAATAAACCATTGTTAGCATTTGAAGGAAAGCTATCCCTAAAAGGGAAAGGAAGATTTTTTTAATAACTCCCCCGATGGGAAAAAACTCCTTTCAATGCCCCTATTGCGGTGTAGGTTGTGGCCTTATAACCAACCTCGGGGAGGAAAAATATAAAAACCTATTTAAGGACGAAGTTATACCTTCCCAAATAAAGGTTAGGGGAAATCCCGACCATCCCGCCAACCGCGGTTTGGTATGTTTAAAGGGCGTAACTCTACCCCAAACTTTTGATAAAAACAGATTAACAACACCCCTTTATAGGGAAAGCATAAACGAACCTTTTAAGGAGATTTCTTGGAAAGAAGCCTACCAAATTTTGGTGGAAAAACTGAAAAAACTTTTACCCGAGGAAATCTATTTTTATATTTCGGGACAACTAACCACCGAAGACAGCTATGTAATAAACAAATTTGCCAAAGGCTTTTTGAAAACAAACAATATCGACGCTAACTCCCGCCTCTGTATGGCCTCGGCGGTGGTAGCCTACAAAATGGCCTTTGGAAGCGATGGGCCGCCCTGCTGTTATGAGGACTTGGAAGATGCCGATGTATTTTTATTTATAGGTTCCAACGCCGCCGAAGCCCATCCGGTGCTTTTCAACCGCATACAAAGAACAAGAAAGCCCGATACCGTGGTGGTTACCGTAGACCCCTACTACAACGATACAGCCAAAAAAAGCGACGTCCACATAAAAATTAACGCCGGCACCGATACAGTTTTACTCAATTCGGTTTTATATCTTCTCCACCAATGGGGAAGGATAGATAAAAATTTCATTGAAAGGTATACCGAAAATTTTAACCAAGCTTTGGAAGAGGCAAAAAAATACCCTCCCGAAGTTGCTTCCAAAATATGCGGTATCCCAAAAAGGGATATAGAACTTTTGGCTTATCTATTTGCCAACGCTAAAAAACTGATTTCCTTCTGGGCTATGGGCCTAAACCAGTCGGTCAACGCGGTAATGAAAAATTTGGCGTTAATAAACTTACACTTGGCAACGGGAAGGTTGGGCGACCGAGGCTGTCCCTTTTCCCTAACGGGCCAACCTAACGCCATGGGCGGGCGAGAAGTTGGCTATTTAACCAACGGATTGCCCGGTTACCGCGATGTTAGAAATGAGGAAGAAAGAAAAGAGGTCGAGCAATATTGGGGTTTGGAAGGAATAAAACCCACCCCCGGCCCGGTCATTACCGAAGCAATTGACCTTATACTGGAAGGAAAAATAAAACTCCTTTGGGTGGTAGCCACCAACCCCGCCATAACCCTGCCCAATCTAAAAAAAGTTTGGAAGGCTTTGGAAAAGGTCTTTTTGGTTGTTAACGAAGCCTACGCCGACAGCGACACCCTAAAGTTCGCCAACTTAGTTTTTCCCGCCCAAATAGTTCCCGAAAAGGAAGGAATAATGACAGCCACCGACCGAACTTTAACCTATATCCACCAAAATGCCCAACCGCCAAAAAATACAAAGCCCGACTGGTTAATATTTACCGAAGTAGCCAACCTAATGGGGGGAGAAAAGTATTTCCCCTACAAAGAAAGGAAAGACATTTTTGAAGAATACAAAAAACTAACCAAAGGTAGGCTTTGCGATATTTCCACTTTTGAGGAAAAAGACCTTCCCAAACGCTGGGGGGCCAAGCACCTATATAAAACCCCCGAAGGAGGATTTAAATTTAAAACCCCCGGCGGTAAAGCGAAATTTCACCCCACCCCCTTTGAGATAGCCGAAATAGATAAAGAACAACTAAAGGAAAAAGGTTTGGAAGGAATCCTTCAAAAGGACGAATTTATACTCATCAACGGAAGGATTAAAAACCAATGGCACACTATGACCAAAACGGGAAAAGTTGATAGCCTCCTAAAGCAGGAACTACCTCCCTTTGTAATAATCCACCCCAAGGACGCTTTCGAATTGGGTATAGAGGAGATGGATATAGTTAAAATTTCCGACGGAGAAAATGAAATTTACAGAGTGGCCCTTTTAAGGAATATTAAAAGAAAACATATATTTACCTACTTCGGTTATCCTCTTTGGTATACCGAAACACCAACAAACTTGGTTGTAGCCGACCGTGTAGACCCCTACTCCAAGGAACCCGATTTAAAATTCCGCCGCGTAAGGCTTTCCCTTCATAAAAAGGCCGATTTGGCGGAGCTTTAATTTTCTTTTTTTTGCCCATATTGGAAGCGATAAAAAAAATTTCCTCTTAATGGACAATAGAGAAAAACCATCGGTAGGTTTGGCTATAGAAACCTCCTGCGACGAAACGGGGGTGGCCATATTTGATTCCTCCAAAGGAATTTTGGCAAATTTAGTTTCCAGTCAGGTTAAACTTCATGCACCCTTCGGGGGGGTTGTTCCCGAATTATCGGCAAGGGAACATGTAAAAAACATAAACCCCCTCTTGGAGGAAGCTTTAAGACAAGCAAACATAGATTGGAAAGATTTGGATTATGTTGCTGTTACGGTAGCCCCCGGCCTAATACTCTCTTTGGTGGTAGGGGTAGCCGCCGCCAAAGCAATAGCCCACGCCTATAAAAAACCTCTGGTTCCCGTCCACCATTTGGAGGGACATATTTACTCCGCCTTTTTGGAAAAAGTAGAGAAAAACCCAAAAGAGGAAGAACCTATTAAATACCCCTTTTTGGCCCTTATTATTTCCGGAGGCCATACCGAGCTTTACTATGTAAAAGGTTTTAGTCAATACCAAACTGTAGGCCAAACTCTCGACGACTCGGTTGGCGAAGCGTTCGATAAAGTGGCACGGATGTTAGGCTTTCCCTATCCCGGAGGGCCCCATATAGACCGCTTAGCCCAAAAAGGGAAAGCCTCAATTAAATTTCCCACCCCGAGGGTAAAGGGAGAATACAACTTTTCCTTCAGTGGGTTAAAAACTTCGGTATTAAACTTTATAAGGAAAAATCCTTCTTACCCTAAGGAGGATATAGCCGCATCTTTCCAAAAAAAGGTAGCCGAAATTTTGGCAGAAAAAACCTTTAAGGCTTTAAGGGATTTAAAACTAAACCGTCTTGTGGTGGTCGGTGGAGTGGCCGCAAACAGTGAAATTAGAAAGGTTTTTAAAGAAAAAGCCCAACAGATGGGGGTGGAGTTGTATATTCCATCGCTAAAATATGCCACCGACAACGCTGCAATGATTGCCTACGCCGGGTTTTTAAGATGGAAAAGAAAAGGTTTTGCCCCATTGGATATTAACGCATCGCCAAATTACCCGCTCGAGAAATTTGGAAAAGATTGGTCTTAAGTTGGTTGAATTGGCAATAGGGATTTAGTCCCTTCAAGAAAAGGGTTAATAAATGTTATAATAAATAGACTTGGTCTTTTTTTACTGCCAAAGGGAGGATAAAGATGAAGGTAAGACCTTCCGTTAAGAAAATTTGCGCTAAGTGCAAAATTGTAAGAAGAAAAGGAAGAGTTTACGTAATCTGCGAAAACCCCAAACATAAGCAAAGACAAGGGAGGTAATTTGAGAGATGGCAAGGATAGCCGGAGTAGATTTGCCCAACCATAAAAGATTGGAAATAGCCTTAACCTATATCTACGGGATAGGCAAATATCGTGCCCAAGAAATTTGCAAAAATACCGGCATAGACTGTAAAAAACGCGTTGGCGAACTAACCCCCGAGGAGCTCAACGCCCTAAGAAAATACATCGACGAACACTACAAAGTTGAAGGTGACCTAAGAAGGGAAGTGCTTCTAAACATCAGAAAACTAATCGATATGGGTTGCTACCGCGGAATGAGACACGTTAGAAACCTTCCCGTAAGAGGTCAGCAAACCAAAACCAACGCTAAAACCAGAAAGAAAAGGAAAAGAAAATAAACGCATAAAAGCGTTTAAGGAGGCTTAAAAAATGGCAAGGAAAAAGAAGGGAGCTAAAAAGAAAGTTAAAAGAACTGTAACAAAAGGAATAGTTCACATACAGGCAACCTTTAACAACACTATAGTAACCGTAACCGACGAGCAAGGAAACACTTTAGCATGGGAATCGGGCGGAACTGTGGGCTATAAAGGAACAAGAAAATCCACTCCCTACGCAGCCCAATTGGCCGCCCAAAGGGCGATGAGAAAAGCCATCAACGAAAACGGACTCCAAGAGGTTGAAATTTGGGTAAAAGGCCCCGGTGCGGGAAGGGAATCGGCAATTAGGGCGGTTTTTGCCAGCGGTGTAAGGGTTACCGCAATAAGGGACGTTACCCCCATACCTCACAACGGTTGCAGACCCCCCGCAAAAAGAAGAGTGTAAAAACCTTATACAACCTATTAACGGAGGTAATTACCTATGGGTAGATATATAGGGCCTTGGGTAAAAATAGATAGAAGATTTGGCGTAGTAGTTTCAGGAAAAGAAAGCGCCCCCAAAATTTTGGGAAAAAGGAACTTCCCCCCCGGACAGCACGGAAGAAAGTTCGGTAGAAGAAAGAGAATCTCCGAATACGGAATCCGTCTAATGGAAAAACAAAAGCTAAAGTTCCTATACGGCGGAATCAGAGAAGGACAATTCAAAAGATACTTTGACGAGGCAACAAAAGCAAAAGAAAACACCGGTGAAGTATTCCTACAACTATTGGAAAGAAGATTGGATAACGTGGTTTACCGCCTAGGATTTGCAAAAACCAGAAGACAGGCCAGGCAAATGGTTTCCCACGGTCACATATTGGTAAACGGCAAAAAGGTAACTATCCCCTCCTACAGGGTGGACGTGGGAGACATAATAGAAGTCAAACCTAAATCGAGAAATATCCAATACATACAAGAAAACCTTGAAAGAAAAGACCCCAGAACCGTCCCCCCTTGGTTGGAATTGGATAAGCAAAACTTCCGCGGTAAAGTTGTTGATTTACCTCAAAATGTTCAAGAATACTTAGAAATACCTATAAATCTACAGTACATTATCGAGTTCTACTCCAAAGTTTAATACCCTTTTGGGGGGTTTTTTCTTATGCCTTACACCAATCTTATTGAGCCGGAAAAAATATATTGGGAAGAGCTCAACGACAAATATGGAAAACTTATCGTTGAGCCTCTTCCCAGAGGATATGCAACTACCATCGGTAACGCCCTCCGAAGGGTATTGCTATCTTCCATTGAAGGGGCGGGCGTTACCGGTGTGAAAATAGACGGAATTTATCACGAATTTACATCCTTACCGGGAGCGGTGGAAGACGTTACCGACCTTATTTTGAATTTAAAATCTTTAATAGTTCAATTGGAGCCGGGAACCGACGTAGAACTTTTATATCTTGAAAAGGAAGGCCCCGGCGAAGTTAAAGCGGCCGATATAAAAGCTCCGCCAACCGTAAAAATACTAAACCCCGACCTGCATCTGTTTACCCTAACCGAACCCAACGCAAAGGTAAAAATGGAAATCCGTGTAGAAAGAGGCCGCGGCTATGTTCCCGTTGAAGAAATGGAGCAATTCGGTGAGGTGGGCTGGATAGCTATAGACTGCGACTTCAACCCCGTTAAAAAGGTAGCTTTCCACGCCGAACCCACAAGGGTAGGAACCAGCTCCAAATTTGAAAGGTTAGTGTTGGAAGTTTGGACCAACGGGGCTAAATCTCCCGACGTAGCCGTTCAAGAAGCAAGACAAATATTAGCCCAATATTTGGACATATTGAAAGAAATTTCCACCGAGATACCCCAAATCCCCCTAAAGGTAGAGAAAAACGAACTGGACGAAAAGCTAACCCTCTCGGTGGAAGAGTTGGATATTTCCGCGAGGGCATTAAACTCCCTTAAAAAATTTGGAATACAAACCCTCGGTGACCTCGTTAAACTAACCGAGGAAGAGCTTAAAGAAACCAAAAACATCGGAAGGAAGGCCCTTTCCGAAATTAAGAAGGCGTTGGCCGAATTGGGTCTATCCTTGGGAATGAACGTCAATACCAAAGGAGGACAAAAATGAGGCACAGAGTAAAGAAAAAACATTTTGATAGAACCAAAGAACAAAGAAAAGCCTTGTTCCGCTCTTTGGCAAGGGCTTTAATACTTGAAGAAAGAATTACCACCGGCGAGCAAAAAGCCAAAGCCTTAAGACCTTTCATAGAAAGGTTGATAACACTGGCCAAAAAAGCCCACCAAGAGCAGGACGAAGTTAAAAAACTCCACTACAGAAGACAAGCATTGAGCCTATTGCCCGACAAAGAGGCCGTAGCCAAACTTTTTGAAGATATCGGCCCCAGATTTGAAAATAGAAACGGTGGTTATATAAGAATAGTAAAAATGCCCATGCCCAGAAGGGGCGATAGTGCCGAGCTGGCTATTGTTGAATTTGTTGAGTAATCCTTCTTCGGTTCTTTTTTTCTATCAAATTTCCAAAAAAAGGTATTGGGTTTTTAATATCCCAGCGTTTACCATCTTTTGTTTAAATACCTGTTATTGGTAGGAAAAGAAATATTTTCCTCCGAAAGGAAAAAAAAAGAACTTTCTAAACCCCTTCGGAGTTTATTAAAATCATCACGCAATGAGGAAACTTTCGAAAGAGCTAATAAAGAAGGCCGCAATAGAACTTATAAAGGAAAAAGGTTTAAAAGAGTTTACCGCGCGGAATTTGGGGAACAAGTTAGAAGTTACCGACGCGGCTATTTTCAAATATTTTCCCAGCTTAAGGAATCTTTTCGAGGAACTCCTATTGGATTTTATAGGAGAGTGTAAAACCACCTTTAGTTCCATTGTTCATTCCGACCTCTCGGCGGAGGAAAAATTAAAAAAACTTCTGGAGGCATACGAAGTAAAATTCCTAGAAACCGACGGGGCGATGCCTCTATTGTGTTTCGAAATACCGCGTCTGAACGATGTGGGTCTTAAAAACCTTATAAAGGAATATTGGGACTTTTACCTTGAAAAGGTCGGTGAAATTATAGAGCAAGGTAAAAAGGAAGGAACTTTCCGCGAAGATGTTGATGCCAAAACGGTGGGGCTTTTAATAACAGGTTATTTCCTTTCCAAGGCTTTAAGGAATTTGGTAACCGGTGAGGGAATAGAAGAAGGCTTTTCCCAAAAGGTGGCAAAAATAATTCTTAACGGAATAAAAAAGGAAAATAGTTAGGAGACCCTTGTTCCATTTTTTACATCTTTCTCCACCGTTAGGAGCGAAAAGTTTTCTCCATCGTTGGCGGCTAAAAGCATTCCCTGACTTTCTATACCCATCAGTTTCTTGGGTTTTAAATTTGCAACAACGATAACCTTTTTACCTTTAAGCTCCTCGGGTCGGTAGTAAGGTTTAATACCTGCCACTATGGTGCGGGGGTTTTCTTCTCCCAAATCCACCGTTAACTTGTAAAGTTTTTTTGCTTTCGGTATATCTTCCACCTCTAGGATTTGACCTACTTTTAAAACCACCTTTTGGAAATCGTTGAAGTCGATGTATTCAACGCCTTCCGGTTTTTGTTCCATTTTTTTGACCTCCGAAGGTTTGGTTTCCTCTTTAGGTTTCCTAATAAAGGATAAATCCTCTTCGGTGATTCTCCTAAAGAGGTTTATTTTTTCTCCCACCTTGTGGGGTAACTCTATTTGGTAGGGCTCCAAATGGTAAAGGTCGGTAAATTCTTTTAGCCCCAACATCTTGAGGGCTTTTTCCATTGTGGCGGGCATGAAGGGATAGAGCATGTGGGTAAGTATTCTTAAGCCGCTAACTAAGGTAAATAGAACGCTGTTTAACTTTAGCTTGTCGTCTTTTTTGTACAGTTCCCAAGGTTTCTCCCTATCGATATATTTGTTAAGAAATTCTGCCAGCCTAAGGGCGTCTTCTATGGCTTTGTGGAATTTTAAGGCGTTCATATTCTGGCGGTAGTCTTTGAGCATTTCCATAACGGTTTTGACAAATTGATATTCATCTTCGGAGGTATCTACAAAGGGGTGAATTACACCATTTTGGTATTTATGAACCATTGCTATAACTCGGGAGTAGAGATTTCCTATTTCGTTGACCAGTTCTCCGTTTATACGGTTTAGGACACTTTCGCGGGTTAAATTTCCATCTTCCCCGAAGGGGGTTTCCCTAAATAGGATATACCTGAAGGGGTCTACCCCTATCTTTTCTACAGCCTCAAAGGGGTCTATTACATTTCCCAAACTTTTGGAAATCTTATGACCTTCCACCAGCCACCAGCCGTGGGCAAATATTTGTTTAGGAAGTTCCTCTTCGGCACTCATTAGGAAGGCGGGCCAGTAAACGGCATGAAAGCGTAGTATGTCTTTACCCACCAAATGGAGGTCGGCCGGCCACCACTCTTTATATTCGGGGTTGGGATATCCTACACCGCTTAGGTAGTTGGTTAGGGCGTCAAACCATACATAGACAGTTTGGTTTTCGTCGAAGGGGGCGGGAATTCCCCATTTTACACGGTTGCGGGGGCGGGTTATAGAGATATCTTTTAAACCTTGTTTTACAAATTCTTTAACTTCATTGAAACGGTATTGGGGTTTAACAAAGTCGGGATTTTTTTCATAGAACTCCAATAGGGGTTCGGTGTATTTGGATAACCTAAAGTAGTAGGTTTCCTCCTTTATATACTCGCAGGGTTTTTTATGTATGGGGCAAATGTGTCCCTCCAAGAGTTCCTTTTCGGTTTTAAATTCCTCGCAGCCTACACAATACCAACCTTCGTAATACCCTTTGTAGATATCTCCTTTTTCATAACACTTTTGAAGGATATGTTTTACCGCTTCCACGTGTTGGGGTTCGGTGGTTCTTATAAACCTATCGTAGGAAATATTTAAAATTTCCCATAGGCGTTTAAACTTCTCTGCGTTGCGGTCGGCCAACTCCTTGGGAGATATTCCCAATTTTTCCGCCGCTTGTTGAATTTTCAGACCGTGTTCGTCCGTCCCGGTCAGAAAGAATACTTTTTTTCCTTTTAGACGGTTATACCGAGCCAGTATATCCGCCGCTATGGTAGTATAAGCATGCCCTAAGTGGGGGTCTCCGTTTACATAATATATTGGTGTAGTTATATAAAATTTTTGATTCATCGCCTTTTAAATTATAAACTTCTCAAAAGCAAAACTTTCCGATTTGCAAACAATAGGTTTTCAAAAATGTTTAACAATAGCACCCTCTCCTAAAGGAGAGGGATTAACGCTTTAAATAACTACAAAACCGATAAAAGAAAACAGAAAAGCCTATACGAGGGTATTAAGTAGGTATCCCTAAAACGGTTTTAGTGGATTCTTTAGCCAAAAGGTAGGGTGTATAAGGTTCAAACCAACCTATGTTTTTGTTAGGTTTAAAACCGACCACCAGAAGGTCATTCTCCCTAACCAAAGGTAGGGTGAGCTTTAAAGGATTACCAACCTTCTGATGGATTTTTACCTTTTCCTTAAACCCATAAAGGGAACTGTAATGCTCTATTAATTCCAAAGCTCGGGATATTTTTTCTTTGTTAGTGGAACTTTCCAACATTTGGGGAAGAGATACATGGACAAAATTTAAAACTTCGCTTTTTAAGAGCTGAGCTAACTCAAAAACAGGCTCTATTAAGCCCGCCGGGTCATCGGTATTTAGGGATACCAATATTTTCCTATAGGGGAAGGTTAGCTTAGGCAATAAAAAAGGAGTTTCTTGTTTAAAGAAATTTTTCAACCTTACATTGGTGAAAAATAAAAAGCTCTTCTTTAAGGGAACGGAAATAATTCCCGCCGAAAAACGATTTTGGATTTTCTTTTCAAAAATCAGGGAGTAATCTTTACCCCGTTCCAACAGTAGGGCTTCTAAGAAACTTTTATCCGAAACCATGGACTTTAGTTTACTTTTGTCCTTTAAGGTGGTAAAGAGAACGATATTCTTAATCCTCGTATGTTTCCATAGATAGTGATACTCCTTAAGGTAGTGCAAATCTCTATTCCTTAAAACGGTAATTAAATTTTCTCCAAAGCTTAGGGGAAATTGGGGTTGACCCAAAGCCATAGATTTGGCAACCTCTAAAACTACCCTCGGTTGGTCTCCCACCAATATAACCCTGTCGCCTGCGTGGAGGGTAATCTTTCGCGGGGGTAATATTACCTGCTCACCCTTGTAGAGGAGGGCTATCCTCCAATGTCTTAAGCGGTGGTTGTCCAACTTTAAACCGACATAGGGACTTCGGGGGGAAACTGTAACCTCCAACAGTTCATTTTTACCCAAACCTATAGCTATGGGTTTAACAATATTCTTAAAGAGGAAACCTTCCAAAACATTGGCCGCAACTTCGGGAAGGTAGATAACCCTACAGTTGTAGTTAGCATAGAAATCTTCGTATCTCCTATAAAGGGAAAAAATAGTTAAAGGGATTTCCCAGTTCTTTAAAACTTCCCGAACAATCCTGCAGATGGTTTTATTTAAAACATCGTTCCTTAAAGAGGAAACTATTAAATCGTATTCTTGCAGAGGAAGGTATTCCCAAACTATAACGGAAGAAGCATCTCCAACGATAATTTTGAATTCGTTTCCTTTAAAGGGTGTTTTTTTTAAAAACTCTTCCACCGTTTGGGGGTCGTTTTCTATAACCAACACCCGATGGCCGTCTTCTATTAACCTTTTTAGGATTTCTCTTCCGAATCTTCCAAACCCTACGAGGATTATTTTCATTTAGGGAAAATTACTTTAAAAGGGGATGGGAAATTAAGAAATGAAAGGGTTAGATAAATCTATCTATGGTAAAAGCCTTTAAAAACAAGTCTCTTAACTCAAGATAAAATTTTAGTAAGG
>JAADES010000012.1 GCA_013153315.1 Aquificota bacterium | reverse complement strand
GTAAGATTATTTCTATTCCTCCCTTAAGGTCAAGTCCGTAGTTAACGGGTTTTGTGGCCACAACCCATATAGCCAAAATAGTAACAACCAGAGAAATTAGCAGGTGGTAGGTTAATCTTTTCATGAAACTTTAGATTTTAAAAAGCCTTCATTATTACTTTTTCATAATTACTGCCACTCCGTCCCCAAGAGGACATATGAAACTAACTAAATCTTTCCTTTGTAGAATTTCTTTATTGAAAAACCTTAACGAGGAAACTCTTATATTTTTTTCTTCTGGAATTCCTACTTTTCCTTTCCATAAAATGTCGTCGGCTATTATTATGCCTCCCCTTCGGAGGTAGGGCAGAACTAAGTCCAAACTTTCGGAATAGTTTTGTTTTTCATGGTCAAAGAGAATTAGGTCAATACTTTCTTTTTTAAACCCCAATTGGGAAAAAATAGTTGGTGCATCCCCTATAAGGTAAGAAACGTAGCTTTCTACCTTCAGTTGTTTAAAAATTTTCAAAGCTCTTTTTTTGTTTTTTTCTTGAAAATCAACCGCGTAAATTTGGAAATCGTGAATATCCTCCTCTAATAGGGCAAAAATACTCCACAAAAGGGAATAACCAAAACCGGAACCGAATTCGAATATTATTTTTGGTTTAACCAACTTAGTGAAAAAATAAATTAATTGTCCCACCGAAGGTTCAATAACGGGAAATTTTTCTTTTTTGGCTAAAGTGTAAAGTTCCTCTAAAAGGGGATGGGGATATCTTAATAAACTCTCAATGTATTTCTGTATAAATCTACAATCCACAAAGGGTTTAATTTAACTTTAACCTTCATTGGGAAGCAATATCATCAATACTTCCAATAGATTTTTTTCCGTTGGAGGTATCTGGGTTTTCTCCAAAATTTGTTTAGCCTCTTCTATATATTTTGCCCTCTCTGCGGGAGAGAGTTTATTTAAGGTCTCCTTTATGGGTTCAAGATTTACTTCGGGGTAAGCATTGGGATCTATTTGCGTCGGTCGATATCTTCTTTCCTTTTTGAGGAATAGACCAATACACCTTAAAAGGGAAGATTTTTCTCTTTCTTTTGGAGGAATAACTCTTTTATAACACTCTTTAAGGCGTTTTTTTATCTCCTCTTCGGAAAAACCTTGCTCCAGGAGTTTTTTCAAAAATTTAACTTCCTTGGGAGAAATAAAAAAACCTCGCCCTTTTAGGGATAGAACAAATTGATAAAGGGAAGGAGGGATTGACATATAAAGGATATTATTCCTCTACGGAGGAATCTCTGTCCAACTCGGCGTATTTTTCGGACATTTTCATAGCTTCTTCAAATAGACGTTTTTCGCTTTCATCGATGGTTTCAGTGGCTTTTCTTTCTTCAGCAGCTTCTCCTTGGGCTTCTCTGCGTTTTTTACCTTCCAATACGGCGTCGGCTATTTTGGAGGTTAATAGTCTTATCGATTTAATAGCGTCGTCGTTTCCGGGTATGGGGTAGTCGATTAGGTCGGGGTCGCAGTTGGTGTCGGCTATGGCCACTATGGGAATGGCTAATTTTCTACCTTCGGAAACGGCTATATGTTCTCTTACGGTATCAACAATCCAGAGGATATCGGGGATATTCTGCATTTCTTTGATTCCACCGTAGAGTTTTTGAAGTTTTAGAAGCTTCCTTCTTAGGCGGGCGACTTCTTTCTTGGGTAGGATTTCGAAAACACCCTCTTCTTCCATTCTTTCGAGAAGTTTGAGTTTCAATATGGATTTTCTAACGGTTTTGAAGTTTGTTAGCAGTCCACCAACCCATCTTTCATTTACGTAGTAAGCACCGCAACGTTCGGCTTCTTCTTTGATTATTTGCTTAGCCTGTTTTTTGGTTCCTACGAATAGAACTTCCGCACCTTTGGCCACTTCGTTAACAATGAAGTTGTAGGCCTTTTCTAAAGCCTCTACGGTTTTGGTTAGGTCTATGATGTGTATTCCGTTTCTAACCCCGTATATGTAGGGTTTCATTTTGGGGTTCCAACGGGACTTGGAGTGTCCAAAGTGAACGCCCGCTTCCAAGAGTTCTTTCATAGATACTACAGCCATTTCTTACCTCCCTTGGGTTTTTTATAACCTTCCCCCTTTAGGAATTATCCCCTTATGTCCCTTAAAGGTTTTACCCTGGGGACATGAAAGGGGACACCCAAGGTTTTTTTCCCTTACAATCCCCTTCGGAGGGGACGAGGGTTTTAAAACCTTTTAGGGGAAGGTTTTTTAGAGGATAGGAAATTTTATCCAATTGAACAAAAAAGAAAAGAGATTTGTTAAAAATTTTTATTCTTCCGAAAAGAGGATGTTTTCTAACTCTTTAACCGCTTCGGTAGCCTGCTCGGGAGGAACAATAGCGGGATAGATTGCAACCACCACATTAGGGTCTTTAAAAAGTTTTTTTGCCAAATATTGTTGGATTTCTTCCAACTCTTCGGGGGTGAGGTCGGTGTTTATTACTTCCTCTATTGGTTTGTCGGTTGCAAAGAATCCTACAAGGGCAAAAGGTATTGCTACCATATTGGGGTTTTGGGCCATTTTAAATAACCTCCTTTTGGAAAAAGATTTTGTCTTAAGGAAACAAATTTTTCAAAGCTTTTAGTGGCCTCGGTTTTCCATATCCGTTATTTGGGATTTTATAAATACCAACAATAGGGGAATTTGTTTTTTAACATCTGCCTCGGAAATGTTTTCGTTGGCCAATGCGTCCTTTAGGTTAGCCAAGATGTCCAGCAAACCAATGTAAAATTGGCGGGTGTCAATTTCTCCGTTTTTGCGTTTAGTTTCTAAATCTTTTACCTGTTGGGTCAGCAGAGTGCTATCCTTCATGATAACCCCCCTATAGAGTTTTTTATAAAGGAAAACTAAAAAATTGAAATCAAATTTCAAGAAGCTTTTATTAGGTTTCCTTCAAGCGTAAAAATATCGCCAAGGAACTGTTTAGTTATCTCTATGTTGGTTTTAAGGTGGGAGGTTATTTGAGGAACCCGCATTTGTCCGCCCGCCAATGCTAGGAGGGGTATTAAATGGTCGGCCAGGTGTCTATCTACGGTGGCACCGGTTTCAAAATCTTCCACCAATTTTTGGGCAGCCTCTTGACCTACTATTTCGGCGAGCTTTCCTTTCTTGCCTAGGGCGTCGGCCCCAAGAATATTACCGTTGGTATCGGTAAGCCAAAGGGTTATGGATGTTCCTATGCTGTCGGCATCAACATATTGGTTGTAAACGGAAACCCTGCGGTTCCATTTTTCCTTTATATATTGGTAAGCTCCCAACCGTTGCCTTTCGGCCACCTGCCGTTCCTGCAGTTTTTTGTGGGCTACGGAGATACCTCTAATTTTTTCTATTCTTTCCCCCTGTTGGGCCTTATCTATTTTTAGGAAATTCCTAACAAAGGTTTTTATTTCTTCTAACCCAAAGAGAGGTGATGTCAGACGACTTTCCACATGGAGGGTAACTATTCCACCGCCGAGGGGTTGAAATCCTCTTTTTACCACCCGAAGGGTTATTTTTTTTGCCAAAGGTTCCACGTGGGGAAGGAAAACATTTTGAACCCAATCCACCGTGGGAGCTTTATCTACATCGGTTCCCCCTATTACGGAGATTAGAAATTTCCTTGGAACAAAAACCGAAAGGGGTAATATTGTCTGAAGAAAAAGGCTTATGCTGGCGGCACTTCCTAAGTTTATTCGGTAAGCACCGCTTTTTAAGGTTTTTGGCTCGAAAATTAAATTTGTAGAACCTTCATAAGCTCCTTCTACCGTGGCGTTAGTAATAATTTGTAAGGCCTTAACAATACCTAAATGTTGTTTCTTTAAACCCTTAGGGCTTCGCTTTGCTCTGATGTTTTTTATTTCTATTGGAACCCCTAAAAGGGCAGAGAAAAATAAAGCTGTTCTAACAACTTGACCGCCCCCTTCGCCGGTGGCTCCGTCTATTATAATCCTCGACATCAAGATAAAAAGATTGTCGCCGATTTGTTAAAAGAAGTATTTAAATACGAAGGTGGACGACCGAATCTTTTTAAGCTCTTTAAACCCTTTTTTTAGAACATTTATAGCCTCATTAATATTCTTGTTAAATCATCTTAACTTTAGGAGGGTAAGAGAAGCTATTCCCAACAAGATAGAAACAATCCAAAGCCTAACCACTATTTGGGGTTCTTTCCATCCCAGCTTCTCAAAGTGGTGGTGTAAAGGTGCCATTAGGAGGATTCTCTTACCTTCTCCATACCTCTTTTTGGTGTATTTAAAATAGCCCACCTGTAGAATTACCGAAAGCATTTCTATGAAAAACAGTCCGCCGGCGAGGAAAAATATAAACTCCGACTTTGTTACCAGAGCTATAACCGCCAACAAAGCCCCTATTGTTAAAGAACCAACGTCGCCCATAAAGATTTTTGCGGGAAAGGTGTTGTGCCAAAGAAAGGCCAAACCGGCCCCTAAAAAACCTAAGGCCAATATTGTTAGCTCACCTGCAAAGGGAACGTAGGGGATATAGAGATAATGGGCATAGATGTAGTTACCCGCCAAATAGGCAACAAAGCCTAAAACGGCCATTGTTGTAAGCGAGGCCCCTATAGCCAGGCCGTCCAAACCGTCGGTTAAATTTACCGCGTTGGAAGAGGCTACAATGAGCAAAACCGCCCACAAAAAGTAAAAGGGCCCCAACTCTATAGCCATATCCTTCAGTAGGGGTAGGTGGATTTTTGTATCTATGGGAACAAACTTCATAATAAAGAGAGCCACAACCGCGGCGGCGGCAAATTGGAGGGCCAATTTGGTTTTTGCACTTATTCCATCTTTCCTAACTATTTTTAAAAAGTCGTCAAGAAAACCTATAGCCCCAAACAAAACGAGTGTTATAGCCACAAGATAGGGGTAGGGCGTATCCAACCGCATAAAAATAAAGGCCACCAACAGAAGGCTAACTATTAAGACCAACCCACCTAAGGAGGGAGTAAATTTTTTTTCCTCGTGGTGGTCTAAATATTCCCTTAAAACCCCACCGTGGGAAAGGTAAAGCTGTTTAACCCTATTAACAAAAAGGGGAATGGTAAACACCACAACAAAAAAGGCAAAAAGGAAAGCTATAAAACTTCTAAAGGAGATGTATTGAAAAACATTAAAAGGACTAAAGTAATGGGAAAGCCACAAGGCAAGGTGGTAGAGCATAATAGTTAAACATTAATTGGAAAGGTTAATTATTAGGTTCCCAAACTCGTCAACCTCCACTTCCGCCCCGGGAGGGATTACTATAGTCGAAGAGTATTCCACCACTATGGAGGGAAAATCCCACCTATCCCCCGCAAGGAGTTTCTCCCTATCTATTACCTTGACGGTGTATTCTTTTCCTTCGAAGAAGGTTTTTTGCTCTCCTATAACCGCCCTCGATAGGAGTTTTCCGTCGGTTTTTGGAATTCTCTCAAAGGGAGGTTTTTCTCCTACACCGACCGCCTTTAGACGGATATTTACCACCTCCAAGGGTTTGTTTTGCAATGTATAACCGTAGAGGTGTTTATAGGTTTTTTCAAATTCCTCCCTTAGGCGTTCGGTAAAAGGAACATTAACCTCGAAGGATTGTCCTTTATAGCGAACATCGGCGGTGTATTCGAAAAATAGGTCTTTACCCTCTTGGGTGAAACCTTCTTTTTCCATATCCTCCAAAGCCCTTTGGCGGAGTTTTTCAAATACCCTATTTAGGTGGTCTATTATTTCCTTTTCCTTTCCTTGTTCAAAGGGCACCATTACCGTAAGGGTGTAATCTCTAACCAAATCGGCCAAAAGCATACCAAAGGCCGACAAAAGTCCAGGGTTTCGCGGAACAAAAACCTTTGGGATAGACAATTTTTTGGCCAAAAAGGCGGCGTGCATTCCACCCGCCCCACCAAAGCTAAAGAGGGTAAATTCCTGAGGGTTATAACCCCTTTGAACGGAGATAACCCTAATAGCCCCCTCCATTTTGGTGTTGGCTATATTTAAAATCCCCTCTGCAAGCTGGTATTTATCAAGACCAACCTTTTGGGCCAGTTTTTCAAAGGCCTCTTCCACAGGTCGGGTTAATAGTTTCATTTTTCCACCCAAAAAGTGGTCGGGCACCAATCTTCCCAGAAAGAGGTTTGTATCGGTTACTGTTATATCTTTGCCGCCGCGGCCGTAGCATATAGGCCCGGGGTCGGCACCCGCACTTTGGGGGCCTACTTTAATAGCCCCTCCTTCGTCAAGCCAAACTATGGAACCGCCCCCCGCACCCACGGTGTGGATATCTATCATCGGAACCTTTATAGGGATTCCCGAAATTTTTGTTTCCGTCGTTAGGGAAGGTTTTCCATCTATAAGGGAAACATCGGTGGAGGTTCCGCCCATATCGAAGGTTATCAGTTTTTCAAAGCCCGCTATTTTTCCTATCTTCCATGCCCCGACAACCCCTCCCGCTGGCCCGCTTAAAACGGTTCGAACTGGCTCTTTAACAACCGTTTCGGCCGAAATAACCCCACCGTTGGACTGCATTATCACCAGCCTGTCGGTCGGTTTTAACGACCTTTGGAGGGTGGTTATATATTTGGCCATTTTTGGAGCAACATAGGCGTTAACCACCGTGGTGGAAGCCCGTTCATATTCCCTAAATTCGGGCAAAATTTCCGAAGATACCGAAATGTGGACATTTTTTAATTTTTCCCTTAAAAGGTCGGCCACAAACTTTTCGTGCTCGGGATTTAAAAAGGAAAAGAGAAAACAAACGGCGACCGCTTCAACTTTTTCCTTTTTTAGGGTTTCTATTAAGTTTTCAACCTCTTTGGGGTTTAGGTCTTTAACTATTTCCCCTTTGGAGTTTACACGGCAATCCAACTCAAAACGGAGATTTGGAGGAACCAACGGCTGGGGTCGGCGATAGTGAAGGTCATAAAGTCTTTCCCTGTTTTGGCGGCCTATCTCTATTATGTCCTTAAAACCTTTGTTGGTAATAAAGGCGGTCTTTGCCCCTTTTCTCTCAAGCAAGGTATTGGTGGCTACCGTAGTTCCGTGGACTATATAGCGGGGATATTTGTCCCCTATAACTTCCAAACCTTTCAAAATTGCCTTGGCGGGATTTTCGGGCGTGGAAAGGGTTTTATATACCCTCCAACCTTCGGGGGTTTTATATACAAAATCGGTAAAGGTTCCTCCTGTATCTACTCCTACTAGCGTAAAGTTTTTTTTAAACATCAATGGGGGATTTTAAATAGAAAAATTTCGAGTACATACATATTTTTATGCTTTCTAATAATTTTATAATGTTGTAATTAATGTCAGAAAAACGGCCTAGAGGTGCAAAAAAAGATATTTTTAAGAGAATTGAACAAATTTTAGAGGAAGCTTCACAAGGAATAAGAACAAACGAATTAGTTAAACGTTTGATGCAAGAATTTGATGTAAAGGAGGGGAGTTTATGGAACTATATAACCGAATTTAAAGGGAAGAATAAAGACAAAATAGAGAACCCTGACAGAGGTCTTTTAATACTAAAAAAACATTATGAGAATACTGAAAAAAATAAAGCAGCTTCAATATCTGCAAGCTATAATGATAGGGGTAGAATTAGAGAGGAAGATTTTTATCGCAGTTTTGCGGATTATTTAGTTAATGATTTACAAGAATGTACAGCGGCTATCCCTTTGGGAGGAAATCAATTCAGGGATAAATGGGGCACTCCCGATGTTTTAGGGGTTTATAAATTTACTGACATAGACCCTATAAAACCACCTCCAGAACTTATATCGGCCGAAATTAAAATAGATGAAAATCAATTAATTACCGCTTTTGGACAAGCTTGCGCCTATAAACTTTTTAGTCATAAAGTCTATTTAGTAATTCCTAATTCGGCTAGTAACATTGATATATCGAGAATAGAGTCGCTTTGTTTAAGATTTGGGATTGGTTTAATACTTTTTAATAAAGAAGACCCAGAAAATCCTGATTATTTTATCCGCACAAGAGCAGTAAAAAGTGAGCCCGATTATTTTTATTTAAATGAATATTTAAGGAGATTAAACAAAGAACAAATTAAAACCTTATTTGGTTAGCCCTAAATTAAGGATAAAACTCCATATAAATATCTTCACCCAACCTTTTGAGGGTATCCAATTTAAATTTCAAGGCCTCCGAAGGGTCTTCTATTTGAATACCTCCAAAAGGTGGTATTCCTTGGCCGAACACTTTGGGGGCTACAAATACAACCAACTTGTTAGCTAAACCTTCTTTTAAAAAACTTCCAAAGACCTTAGAACCTCCTTCCACCAAAAGCTGGAGAATTTCCCTCTCTCCCAACTTATGGAGAACCTCCTTCAAATCGAGTTTTCCTTCCTTGGTGGGGACTTTTACAACTTCGACCCCTTTTTGGATTAGAAGGTTTATTTTTTCCCTATTGTCGGAAGCTGTAAAAATTAAGGTAGGAGCCTCTTTGGTATCTAATATTTTGGCCTCTAAGGGAATTCTTAAATGGGTATCCAAAACAACCCTTAGGGGTTTTTTTTCGCAAGGAATATGCCTAACGGTCAGTTGGGGGTCGTCCTTTATAACTGTAGAAACCCCTACCAGGATAGCATCGCTTTGGCACCTAAGGCTGTGGACTTCTTTCCTACTTTCGGTGGAGGTTATCCATTTACTCAATCCTTTTTTAGTGGCTATAAAACCGTCCAAAGTTTGGGCTATTTTCAAAACCACAAATGGGGTTTTATTTACTATCCAATGGAAAAAATCCTCGTTAAGTTTTTTGGCCTCCTTTTCCAAAACACCCACCGAGACCTCTATGCCGGCGTTTTTTAGCATAGAAATACCTTTGCCCGCTACGCGGGGGTTGGGGTCGGTGGTGGCTATAACAACCCGTTTAACGCCCGCCCTAATCAACGCCAAGGAACAGGGCGGGGTTCTCCCGTAATGGGCGCAGGGTTCCAACGTTACATAAACCGTAGCCCCTTTAGCCTTTTCGCCGGCCTGTTTTAGGGCAACCACCTCGGCGTGGTCATAGCCCGCTTTGTAATGGAAGCCTTCACCGACTATTTTGCCATCTTTAACAATAACACAGCCCACCGTGGGGTTTGGGTGGGTCAAACCCTTCCTTTTAAGGGCCAAATCTAAAGCCCTACGCATGTAAAATTCATCGAGCGAACCCATTGGGGAAATTAACGATACACCTTTGAAGGAATGAGTTAGATAGCCCTACCTAAGGTTAAAAACAAAAAGGAAAATCTATTGGGGTTTTTATCGTTTTAAAAACCACTCGGCCGGTTTGCAGTTGGTTTGAGCTTTCTCCAAAATTTGTTCGGGATTGGCTGCGGGGGAGGGAACCACGGCCAAACCTATATGGTAGTAGGCTAAAATGTAAAGGGCACCCTTTCCGAAAAAGATATCTCCAACTACCAGACAATCCACCTTCTTTTGAGCCAGATTTTCGATAAGGGTGGCGCAGGCTCCGCGGTTAATACCCTCCTCTTTGGGAAGGTTTAACTCTTCTATTTTTTCCAAGTTTGAGTTGGCAACCTTGTATATAACCACCTTTTGGCAGTTTTCTAAACCCTTGCAAGGTTTTAAATTTTCGTCCAACAATAGGGCAAATTTTGTTTCTTTCTTTTCCTCCGGCGGTTCAAAGTGAATGATTATCCTTTCGATAAAGGGAACTTTTCTTTTTATTTCTTCCTCCAATTGGTGGACTATCTTGTGGGCCTTTTCCAAATCGAGGGTTTTTAAAACTATTTCCGCCTCGAGGAACTTATAACTTCCCGAACTTCTACCGGTTAAAGATTTAACTTTTTCCACCAGAGGGTGGGCGTTCATAATTTCCTTTACCTCTTGGAGGGTTTCCCTATCCACCGTGGCATCCAAAAGAACTTTGAGGGCTTCAACCATAATTTCCCAACCGGCGTGGAAGATTAGGGCGACGATTATAAGAACTGCCAGCTTTTCAACCCACGGAAAGCCGAAATAATTCCCCAAAATACCGACCAAAACGATTATGGAGGAGAGCATATCGGTTTTGATGTGTTCGGCGTCGGCTATCAAGCTGGGAGAATTCAATTCTTCACCCTTTTTTCTCTCCCAACGGGAAAATAGAAAGGTTGCCACTATGGTTAGGAAAACGGCACCCAAGGCTAGGGGGAGATTTTTTATATGGGGAACTTTATCCTCGAAAAAGACTTCCCTAACTATTTCGTAGCCGGCGAAAAATATGGCGAAGGCGCTAACTAACGATATTAGATTTTCAACCTTATAAAGCCCGTAGGGGAAATCTTTATTTTTCATGTTGGCGATAACAATTCCCGCATAAACGGAAATCGCCGCCGCCAAGTCGGCCAGGGAGTGGATACCGTCGGCAACCAAGGACGCCGAGCCGGCTATTATACCGACGGTTATCTTCATTA
Source organism: Aquificota bacterium (assembly GCA_013153315.1). GTDB lineage: Bacteria > Aquificota > Aquificia > Aquificales > QOAS01 > QOAS01. Next base: position 5,140 of record JAADES010000012.1, on the reverse strand, counting down.
ACGAAAGAAAAAGGTTTAACAGCACCGACAAGAGGGCTATTTTTTTCTTCTCCTTAACCAGTTTTTCCCTGTCTATAAATACTTCTTGTTGGCTCATTTTTTAAAACCTCCTTGAGGAACTTTAAGAAGAGGTCTAAAGGATATGGAAGGAGAAAAATTTAGCAATGAAAAATTATTTTCACTTTTAAGGGATAGTTTTTATTGATTTTCTTTCCCCGGCGAGGTTGATTTAAGCAACCTCGTCCTTGAGAAGGCTATACCAAATAAAAAGACCGTTGTCGTTGCCGAGGAAAGTTTCGCTTGCCCTTTCGGGGTGGGGCATTAAACCAAAGACATTTCCTTCTTTGTTGACTATTCCGGCTATGTTGTTAACGCTACCGTTGGGGTTGTATTGGGGGGATACTTCTCCTTCGGGGGAACAGTAGCGTAATACCACCTGACCGTTTTTTTCTATTTCCTCTAACTGCTCGGGCGGAGCGTAAAAATTCCCGTCGTGGTGGGCTATCGGAATGTTGATAACAGCTCCTTTTTCCAATTTGGAGGTAAAAGGTGTATCGGTATTTTCCACCCTTAGGTAGACCGGTTTACATATGAACTTCAATTGTTTGTTGGGTATAAGGGCTCCCGGCAATAGGTGCATTTCCGTTAATATTTGAAACCCGTTGCAGATACCTATAACCAACCCCCCTTTTTGTGCAAAGTTATAGATAGCCTCCGCCAAAGGGGTGCGGGCGGCCAAAGCTCCCGGTCTTAGGTAGTCTCCGAAGGAAAAGCCCCCTGGTATCACCACACAGTCAACATCTATTTTTCTATCCTCCCAATGGAGGAACTTAACCGGTTGATTTAAAACTTCCTCTATAACGTAGTAGGTATCATAGTCGCAGTTGGAGCCGGGAAAGACCGCTACACCAAAGGTTAATTTCCCTTTTTGGACGTTTACATTAAAGTTTTCTCCAACGTTAGGCATGGCATTTTATTGATTTTAGAGACCCAACAAAAGTTTTAATTTCCAATACCACTAAGGGGTTTTTAAGTAATGAAAACCTACCTAATTTTCGGAAAGGGTAAAAGCGGTAAAGCCGCCGCCGCTCTTTTGGAATCTAAGAATATTCCCCACCTGTTGGTCGACGATAATACCCCCAACTGGGAAAAGTTTTTAAATGAGGCTTCCACCATAGTGGTTTCCCCCAGAATTCCTCCCCACCACAGGGTTTTTAAACTTGCCCAAAAACTTGGAAAGGAACTTATAGGGGAAACCGAATTAGCTTTCCGTTTTTGGAATGGTCAAATTGTTGCCATTACTGGAACCGATGGAAAATCGACCACCACAAGGTTGGTTTACGATATTTTAAAAACCCAACGGGGGGAGGTGTATATAGGGGGGAATTACGGAACCCCCTTTAGTGAAATAGTTTTACAAGCTTATAAAAGGAACTCAAAAGAATTACCTTTGGCTGTTTTAGAAATTTCTTCCTTTCAGGGGAAAACTTTAAAAACTTTCCGACCCAATATAGGGGTTTTTTTAAATTTTTCACCCGACCATTTGGATTGGCACAGGAGTTTAGAGGATTATCTCCTTTCTAAGTGGAACATTTTTAAAAACCAAAGGGAGGAAGATTTTTTAATAGTCAACCGTTGTCAGGAAGAAACTTTGCAAACCCCTACCCGTGCAAAAAAAATAACCTTCGGCTGCGGTGGGGATATTTACATAGACAACAACGGAAGGGTTTACTTTAAAGATGTTTTCCTTTTTGAGGAAAGAGACATTCTTCTAAAGGGTAAGCACAACCTATTTAACGCTGCGGTGGCGGCAACGGTGGGTTATCTTTTGGGAATTGAAATCTACAATATTCAGAGGGCTATAAGGGAGTTTAAAGGCTTGCCGCACCGTTTGGAATATGTGGGCAAATTTAGCGATATAGAAATTTACAACGACAGTAAAGCCACCACCCCCCACGCCCTCGAGGCGGCTTTAAAAAGTTTTAACAAAAGGGTGGTGCTTATAGCGGGCGGAAAGGATAAAGGGGCAGACTTCGGTTATTTAAAACCCCTCATAAGGGAGAAGGTAAAAATAGCTATCCTTTATGGGGAAAACAGTCAAAAAATAGCCCGACAGTGGGAAGGTAGCACAAAAATTTACACTGTTGGGAATTTAGAAGATGCCCTGCATTTGGCAAAAAAACTGCTCCAAAGGGGGGACATATTGCTTTTTTCCCCCGCTAGTGCATCTTTTGATTTTTTTTCCTCCTACATAGAAAGGGGAGAAGTTTTTAAGAGACTGGTTAAGGAACTTTTTGAATAAAACCTTCTTTTGGTTCCCAACTTAATAGGCTTTTCTTTTCGGGTTGGTTTTCTTCGTATGTCGCAATCCCGCTTTAGCAGGCCTAATACACTCTGGTTTTAGCGTAAAGCCCTAAGGAGTGCTTAACGCTTATCTAAAGAAAAGCAGGCCTTAGTGAAACACAAAGATAAAGATGAAATTTACAGGTATTGGATAAAGACCATTTAGTTGCAATCCCGCGTTAAGCAGGCGTTAGGGAAACTCAACGCCCGCTAAAGCGGGATTAAAATCCTCCCTTTATGGGGAGGGTCGCAATCCCTTGCTGGTGCAGGCCTTGTTACAACCCGCGATAACCCAATACCAGATAGGGGATTTTTGCTTTAAAGCCTCTTGGAATGTCGCAATCCCGCGTTAGGCAGGCCTTGTTACAACTCGTTTGTTATTGGTGTGCGGTCATAATAGAGGTTGTGGACGGGGAGAGTCGCAATCCCGCGTTAGGCAGGCCTTGTTACAACAAAACCATTGAGGTCGTGGATAACTATCCGCCCGTCATATCCAAGTGTCGCAATCCCGCGTTAGGCAGGCCTTGTTACAACACTCCGCAGAGGAAAGACATTGATGTTAGCCAGTTAGAGGAGCTTGTCGCAATCCCGCGTTAGGCAGGCCTTGTTACAACTCCGAAACTCACGGAGGTTGGATTTTCGATATAAACTCCCTCCGGGTCGCAATCCCGCGTTAGGCAGGCCTTGTTACAACAGTTAGATAAAGCAATAGAGGCAGAAATGGAGAAGAGAAGGAGTCGCAATCCCGCGTTAGGCAGGCCTTGTTACAACTCGTTTGGCAACAAATAGAGTCCGTAATGAATTTCCAAGACCTTTGTCGCAATCCCGCGTTAGGCAGGCCTTGTTACAACTTGACAGGCTTGGTATCAGAGTGGAAGATGGATTTTATCAGCTTAAGTCGCAATCCCGCGTTAGGCAGGCCTTGTTACAACTCCCTCTCTTTTTCTGCCTCGTTGAAAATTAAAGATAAATTGTCGCAATCCCGCGTTAGGCAGGCCTTGTTACAACGTGGCAGAATGTTCGCTCAAAGAAGTGAAAGTCGGTAATAGAGTCGCAATCCCGCGTTAGGCAGGCCTTGTTACAACTGTGAGGTATTCCCGAAGCCACGGGTAGTCCCTTAAAAGTGCGTCGCAATCCCGCGTTAGGCAGGCCTTGTTACAACTAGAAGAACTAAAAGAAAGATGTGAAAAGCGGAAAGAAGCATTGTCGCAATCCCGCGTTAGGCAGGCCTTGTTACAACGAAACTTCTATCGGACTATCTCACCCTCCGGAGGGAAATCGAGTCGCAATCCCGCGTTAGGCAGGCCTTGTTACAACACCTCGCCTTGCAATACGCGGGCATACAAAACATGCGCGTCGCAATCCCGCGTTAGGCAGGCCTTGTTACAACATGAGGGCCTACTTAAGGAGTCGGAGAAGTTTCATTTTCATTATTTGTCGCAATCCCGCGTTAGGCAGGCCTTGTTACAACTTTGCTTAACCGCCGGCTGGCAAATTACGTTGCTAAACACAGACCCGAAGAGTCGCAATCCCGCGTTAGGCAGGCCTTGTTACAACTTGCTAAACCTTGGTCGATATACTTTCTGAAAAGAGCTTTCCATCTTTGTCGCAATCCCGCGTTAGGCAGGCCTTGTTACAACGACAAAATCTTTAAAGTTATGCCTTTTGAAAAAGAGGGTCGCAATCCCGCGTTAGGCAGGCCTTGTTACAACACTAAAGCCAAAATAGAAAAAATTTACAGGGAAATAAAAGAAGAGGCGAGTCGCAATCCCGCGTTAGGCAGGCCTTGTTACAACTGGCGCGGGGTGGCTCGTTTACAACGCCCTAATCCCCTACGCTAGTCGCAATCCCGCGTTAGGCAGGCCTTGTTACAACTTTAAATCTTTGAAAGAAGGAAATAAGGTATTGTTTTTGTTGTCGCAATCCCGCGTTAGGCAGGCCTTGTTACAACTTGGAACAGGTTTCTTTGCCAGTGGTTCTTAAAGGAAACCACTGGGTCGCAATCCCGCGTTAGGCAGGCCTTGTTACAACTTGAAATTTAGAATTTTTAACCTCAACAACCGCAACCAGTTTGGCCTGTCGCAATCCCGCGTTAGGCAGGCCTTGTTACAACCCGCCCCTTTGGATTTTTCTTCTCCATATCCCCTGTTTCCTTATCGTCGCAATCCCGCGTTAGGCAGGCCTTGTTACAACAAAAAAGGAAAATTAGAGCTTATCAATGAACTTCCAAGAGGGTCGCAATCCCGCGTTAGGCAGGCCTTGTTACAACGACGACATTGAAACTTTCCTCAAATCAACCGGTATGTCTTCTGTCGCAATCCCGCGTTAGGCAGGCCTTGTTACAACCCTTTTCCTCGCTATAACCAAAATCAATAAGGTTTGGCGTCGCAATCCCGCGTTAGGCAGGCCTTGTTACAACAAGTTGTAATACCAGGAAGGTTATCAAAGCAATTTAAGAAAGTCGCAATCCCGCGTTAGGCAGGCCTTGTTACAACCGCTTTTAGTTCATCAGGCGAATTGAATTCTACACCCAGCTGCTTGTCGCAATCCCGCGTTAGGCAGGCCTTGTTACAACTTTATGACAAGTTGACCAAACTCGAAATAACTCTTGATTCTGAGGACGAGAGTCGCAATCCCGCGTTAGGCAGGCCTTGTTACAACCTCCTACACTTAGCAGCGGACTTTTTAAGGGACTTGAGGAAAAGCGTCGCAATCCCGCGTTAGGCAGGCCTTGTTACAACCATTCGATGTACTACGGCGAGGCGGTCAGAATGCCCGAGAACCTCCGTCGCAATCC
>JAADES010000049.1 GCA_013153315.1 Aquificota bacterium | reverse complement strand
TAAATTTGAAGAAGAAGAAGAAGAAATTAGCATCGAGCCATGGACACCTATACAACTAGCCCGACTAATAAAACTTTTATACGCTTATATTGAGGAACATAATCTTTCATGGTTTTAGGTTTTTTAAAACATTTTTTATTAAAACCATCTAAAACGGTAATTTGTTGAAAAATCCCCCTTCGATTGGAGATTTATCAAGTCCCTTAGAAGGAATTCCTGATAGGGTTCATTGTTTATAAGTTCGTTGTAGAAGGCCATAACAGCACCCCTCGGAGGGATTTTGGCATAACTTTCCAACCCGTAGGTTTTTTCTTTTAAATCAAGCATTTGGGTTAGAGCGTAGGCCGAAGGTAGAAACCAAAGCGGTAAATATTCCTTAGGTTCTGGTAATTCTATATTCCAAGCGTGGGCTATTAAAATTCCTGTAGCCAAGGAGAGGCGGGCATATAAGTTTAGCTCACCATAGTAGGTTTCCCTCAGATAGTGATTAATACGGGCTAAATACTGCTCTATAGGAAGATTAAATTTACAGTCCACATAAAAGGGAATAAAATGCATGTTAACCCGTTTGTAGTAGCTTTTCCTTTTCCCCCTTGCGAGGACTGTTATTCCTCCGCCTTTGTGGATTAGGTATTTAGACAAAAACTTTTGAAGGTCTTGACCCACTTTTATACAAACCTCGTAAAGGAGAGCTTTTAAAACTGTTTCGTCCGTGGGTTGAAGGGAAATGTTTTTAACCTCAAAAGGTCTAAGAAAAATTAAAGGAACTTTTCTAACCCTTGGAGGGGATGAAGGTTTTTCTAAGAAGATTACCCCCAAAAGGTTTTTGTAATCAAAACTTTCCCTAAAAACGGTCAGTTTTCCATTTTGAAACCGGTAGGGGGTATTTTTTGAAGCTATGGTTATAAGTTTCTTTTCCCTAAAGAGCCGAGCCAAGCTTTTGAAAGAGATATCCATGATTTTATTTTAAATTCGATATTCGGGAATTTCCCAGTCGGTGCCTAAGCGGGCTTCAAGTTTTTTAATTCGAAAAACCATTAAACTTTCGAAATTTTCTATTTTTTCCGAAAGGAATTTCCTAATTTGCTCGGCATTGTCGGCTTCCACTTCGAAGACACTCCATTGCAAGTGAAGCCCGCTGTCTTTTAACTTCTTCCTAAGGCGGGAACGTTTTTTTTCGGAGCTTACATCGTAGCAAACTAAAAATTTAGGCATTAGAAAATAAAGTTAATATTTCCTCAAATTGAGGAAACGCATAGGGAGCTATTCCTTTAAAGGTTAAATTTGAAGAGGAAAAACCTTAAGGAGGTTAAATTATGCAAGAGCAAAATAACAATGTTCAAACCCAAGAACAAAATAACACCGTTGTTATAACAGTAACCGAAAAAGCTGCCCAAGAGCTAAAAAAATTGGCCGAGCAGCACGGTATAAAAGATATTGTTTTAAGGGTTCAGGCAATCCCCGGCGGTTGCAGCGGAATTTCCTACTCTATGGGTTTTGACGAAGTTAGAGACAACGACGTAGTAGTAGAGCAACACGGTATTAAGGTGGTTGTAGACCAAAATTCCGTTCCCTTCATAAACGGTGCGGAAATAGATTATGTTCAAACCCCCTTCGGGGAAGGTTTTAAAATAAACAACCCTAACGCTATGAACTTCGGCGGCGGTTGCTCCTCCTGCGGTAGCGGAGCCTGCGGAATTTAACCTTTAAACCTTTCTTGGTTTTTTCTTTCTTTCCAATCCAAAAATAGGTTTATCTTCAATAATCCAAATAAGGTTTTTTTGTATGTCTCCCTTTGAAGGTAATAGTTTTTCTTTTCCTACCCAAGGGGAAAATCTGGTTCTACCCTCGGCGGTAGAACTAAAAAAAGAACCTCCTAAGGGGGAAATAATCTTTAGAAAAGCCAAACCGAGGGATATGGTAAAAATCCACTCGCTGATAAACCATTTTGCCAAAGAAGGTTTATTGTTGCCCGTAAGTTTAAATAGGCTTTACGACGTAGTTAGAGATTTTTGGGTGGCTCAAGTAGGCGATGAAGTTGTAGGTTGTGCGGCCCTCCACATAACTTGGGAGGATTTGGCGGAAATAAGGTCTTTGGCCGTTCATCCCGCTATGCATGGAAAAGGTATAGGCAGAAAATTGGTAAAACTATGTTTGGAGGAGGCGGCAAGCTTCGATATAAAAAAAGTTTTTGTTTTAACCTATCAGGTGGAATTTTTTAAAAAAATGGGTTTTAGGGAAATCGATAAAAAATTTTTACCCCACAAGGTTTGGAACGATTGCCTAAATTGTCCCAAGTTTCCCAACTGCGATGAGACCGCTATGTTAATAGAGTTGGGCTAAAGAAGCTTAAAGCCTCCACTAAAAACCATTTCCCTATCGGCGTTGGGGTCGCGGGAGGCTCGGGTTAAATAACCCCCTACCATATGGGCGTTTACCATAAAATTGGCCATACCCAAATAGTCGCCCAAAACCCTTTCCCTTCCGCCGGCCAATCTAATTTCTGCCTCGGGATTGGTAAACCTAAATAGGGCAATAATTATTAAAGCCTCCTTGGCTGTTAAAAGAGGTTTTCCTTCCATAGGGGTGCCTTTTATAGGAATTAGGAAATTTAGAGGTATCGAATTAACCTTTAACTCCGAAAGGATTAATGCCAAATCAACCCTATCCTCCCAAGTTTCGCCCATTCCAAATAGACCACCCGAACAGGTTTCTATGTTAAGTTTCTTTGCCTCCAAAAGGGTTTTATATCTGTCTTCCCAACGGTGGGTGGAAACTATTTGAGAATAGAACCTTGGGGATGTTTCCAAATTGTGGTGGAGCCTATCGAAACCTGCCTCTTGGAGTTTTTTTATCTGTGGAGCTCTTAAAGTTCCGGCAGAAAAGCACAGTTTTAGTTGGGGAAAACGCTCTTTTATGAGTTGTGCCGCCTTCACCATAAAGTCTATTTCCCTATCGGTGGCCTTTTTTCCACTCAAAACCAGGCTATAGTGTTTAGAACCTGCCTGTAGGGCCATTTCGGCACCTTTTAAAATTTCTTCCAAGCCTACAAAGGTATAAACGGGCGCCCCGGCCTTGTAAAAACGGGATTGGGCACAAAATTTGCAGTCTTCCGAACAGGCTCCCGATTTGGCATTTATTATCGAACAAAATTCCAATTGGTCGCCGAAAAAGTGGTTTTTAACTTTCCCCGCGTAGTAAACCATTAAAGGAATTTCCGAGGTAGGTATTTCTGAAAGTTTTAATAAGTCCTCTTTGGGAATTTTTTCTTTATTTATAGCTTTCTTATAAAGGTTTTCTAGGTATTTAGACCATTTCATGGTGGGGATAAATTTAACTGAAGAAATAATCCATTTTTAGATGCTAAGCCAATTAAAAAGAAAGTATCCTTTAAAGGAATTCACAACAATAAAAATCGGAGGTAGGGCAGAGCTATTTTTTACCCCTTCTAAAGAGGAAGATATAATCCGACTTCTCCCAAAATTGGCCCAAGATTATCCCCTTTATTACCTAGGGGGGGGTTCAAATACAATTTTCGGAAACTTTAAAGGGGTTGTGGTTTATACAGGAAACCTTAAAGGGTGGCAAATTGTAAAAGAGACCTACGAAGGTGTTTATATAGAAGCTTTGGCAGGAACTCCTATAAAAGATTTTTACCCTCTTTGTGTAGAAAAATCCCTCTTTGGTCTGGAAATGTTAATGGGCATTCCCCGCATAACTGTAGGCGGTGCGGTGGCTATGAACGCGGGAGCCTACGGACGGGAAATATCTTCGGTAGTTGAAAAGGTTATCTATTTTGACCCTACCGAAGGGGTTTTTAAAGCAATAAAACCCCAATTTGGTTATAGAAGCTCCCCCTTTCCCCAAAAAGGTTTGGTTTTAAAGGTTCTCCTGAAGTTGGAAAAAAAGAAAGAATCCTTTAAAAGGGTAGTAGCAAAGCTTTCCCGTCTAAGGAGGGAAAAACAACCTTTGTCCTATCCAACGGCAGGTTCAACTTTTAAAAATCCTCCCCAAGGATACGCCGGTAAACTCCTCCAAGAGGTGGGATTAAAAGGTTTTTGCACCAAAAACGGACTTTGTTTTTCCGAAAAACATGCCAACTTTTTGGTTAACAGGGATTTAAAAGCAACCTTTGATGATGTTCTAAAAATTTTGGATATTGCCAAGGAAAGGGTTTTTAGGGAATTTGGAATAGTCCTTCAAGAGGAAGTAAAAATTGTAGGAAATTAAAAGGTAGAAGAAGGGGAAAATTAAGCTTCTTCGGGTCTTTCCACGAGATAGAGAATATCGTCCCAAGGGTGTCTGTAGAGAGGTAGACCGAGGCGTTTTTCGTCGAGATAGTGGCCGATAAATCCGATAGACCTTCCCAACACGAAGAAGGCGTTGAAAGCTCCCGCTTCTATGAGTTCGTCTATCTGCTCGTCGGTGTAGCCGAGGGCTTTGAACATATCAACCAAGAGAACCCCGATAGTTCCGTCAACGTTGAGAATTAGGTTTTCCTTCTTAGAGGTGGTCACTTTTTCTACTTCCAAGGCATAGTCGAGGTATTCGGTGCTGGGGAAGTGTTTTTTAGCGTAGTTTTTGAGGAGTTCCACCCTTTTGTCGGGGTTTTTAACCGATTTAATCCTGTGTCCGATACCGGGGATATTTTTCTTTTCTACCTTCTTCATATAGTCAACGAATTCCCAAGGTTCCATTCCCTTGTCTTTGGCCATTTTGAAGTATTTGGCCGCTCCGTCGATAGCTCCTCCAAAACGGGGGCCGATGGTCAATATTGCGGTGGCCAAGGAGGACATTAGGTCTTTTCCGGCTCTGGCGGTTACCCTTGCGTTGTGGGCACCAGAAACCGCGGGGCCGTGGTCGGCTACTATTTTTAGAACCATATCGATGAAGTCGGAAGCCCATTTGGGGAATTTTCTCTTGAACCAGAGCAGGCCTATAACGTCGGCGATGGAATAGCCTTTCTCAACAACTTCGGAGATAGGAATACCGCAATAGGTAGCCTCTTCTCCGCGGTCGTCGGAGATTGTGCAGATAAAGTGGGTAGGTCTTCTAACTTTTCCGGCTTTAACAGCTTTTGCAAAATCTTCGGGTATGGGAGGAACTTCGGGTTCTACCACCTCTTCAATTTCGCCTTTTGCCTTTAGGTCTTCGTAAACTTGTTTTATAAGTTCGGGCAATTCGTTAAAGCTGTTGGGAACCAACGCACCCGCTTTTCTTAGGGCTTCGTTTTTGGCGTCGGCGGTTTCTCTGTCGGCACCTGCTTTAGCTCCGGCGTGTCCGAATTGAACCTCTCCACCGAAGTGTTTAGCTATTGTTCCGATACACCAAGCTATAACGGGTTTGGTTATTAGGCCCTCTTCGATGGCTTTGGCTACGCGATATTCCAATTCACCGCCGACCTCTCCGAGCATTACCATGAACTTGATTTTGGGGTTTTTCTGATACCTTAGTAGGTGGTCTAAGAAATCACTACCGGGGAAACGGTCACCACCGATTGCGATACCTTCCACTATACCGTTGGCGTTTCTGGCAATTATGTTAGACAACTCATTGAACAATCCACCCGAACGGGTTACCAATCCCACGGAGCCGGGGCGGTGCAATTTGGATTTTACGATGTTTTGAAGGGTTCCGCCCGCATTACCAATTCTGAAGGCTCCTGCGGCTATTCCTCCGACGGTGGCGGGGCCTATAATCCATTTACCCAGCTCCTTGGCCTTAATCCTCATTTCGCGGGCGAACCTTTCGGGAATACCTTCGGCGGTTATAGCGATGGTTCTTATGGTGGGAATGTCGAGGGCTTCCATTGTTACGGGGTAGGCCGTCCTGAAAGATGCGAAATTAACCAACACATCGGCATCGGGGTGGGCTTCCGCCGCCTCAACGGTGCTTTTGTATATGGGGATTAAAATCTCTTTTGTTCCGTAGAAGAATTTTTCAAATTTTCTGTTGGAGGTGGGGGCCACTATAGCCACTATGGAAGGCTCTCTTTGAACAAGGTAGTCGTAATCGAGCATTCTTTGGATAGCGTTGGGGTTTAGGTTCCAGAAAATGGCTTTGGTATTTCTGTCAAAAAGAATGTAATCGGGTTTTGCCATTTTATACCTCCCAAGGTTAATTTTCAAATTTTTTTCATAATAACAGAGGCAAAGAAAGAAGTTAAAAGAAGCATTAACCCTTTTCTGTTAGGAAAGAAAACCATTAAAGGGTGCTATTTTTATTTGTTTTCCTCTTTTTCATCTTCGACCAAGGCTTTTTGAACTATATAGGTCATGTGGGTTTCGGGGCCGTAAACTTCGATGGGAATACCCAACTCTTCGGCGGCTTTTTTGATTTTTGCCAAACCAACTTCGTAGTTGGGGCCACCCCTTCTTACGTAGATTTTTACGCCCACCTCTTTTAGCTTGTCGGCATATTCTTTCATTGCGTCGATTATTCCGTCGAAGGTTTTGGCAACGTCGGTGAAGTTTGCTATAGCACCACCGATGAGTAATATTTTGGGTTTTCCGCTCTTATGTTTTTCTCTGGTCATTAGGTCGAATAGGGTTTTAACGTATTCGCGGGTTTCGGTGCGGGAGGGGTTTCCGGAGTATTCTCCGTAGTTTGCCAACTCTTCAACGAAGCCCATGTCGGCAACGGTGTCGGCGTAAACAACGGAAGCACCACCGCCCGCTATTAATAGCCATACCCTACCTTCGGGGTTTAGGATGGTGAGCTTTAGGGATGCTCCCGATTTTTCGTCCAATTCTTTGATATATTTTTCTTCGGGAGTTAGTTCCCTTCCGAAGCCGGCGGGGAAGGTTATGTCGCCCCACTTTCTACCGGCCACAAATTGGGCGGTGTCGTCCAAGCGTGCAACCATATCGAGGGGATAAACTTTGTTGCCCTTTATAACTATGGGGTTTATTTCCAGATAGGAGAAGTGCAGGTCTTTGAAATATTTGTAAAGTCTCTTAACAAACTCGGCGTAGGTTTTTTTATCTTTGATTTCGGCGGGAACGTTTTCTTCGATTAGCTTGGCCGCCTCTTCGTCGGTTGCGAGGGGAGGAATGTTAACTTCTACAACTTTATCCCAATTTTCCTCTACGTCGATACCACCGAAGGCAGACATATAGATTTTGTCCGCTTCGTCGCCCATGGACATGGCAACATAGTATTCTTCGTCCTGTTCGTGGGGAACGAAGGGTTCTACGATGAAGTGGGTCAGTTTTCCTTTTACCCCTTTAATTTCGATTTCCTGACCCATTTTCTCTTTTATCCACTTTTTGACGTCTTCCCAAGTTACGTCGCCGGGTTTGTTTATTTTGTAGAGAACCAATCCGAGTTTACCCCTCTTTCCGAAGAGCATGTCGGGTTTTGCTACCAAGGGAGTTTCCAATACCCAAGGGTGTTCTTCGGGAACCTTATCTAGGTCGGTTTCGGGAGTTATCAAAACGCTTTTGAAGTCATACTCAAATTCGTCGCCGAAGTAATCTTTCCAGTTTCTGGCCAAAATTCTTTTCGCGTCGTACTCTCTAATTGCCCTCTGAGCCATTATTAGCCCCCTTTAGGTTTTTTCTGAATTTGAACATTTTAACAATTTCGGAAAGTTAAAACTTATTTGCCCATCTTTTTGTTAGCTTTTACTAAATTTAAACCCCTATGGGAGGTTACTGTTGTTACTACCACCATTGTTGGCACTCTTTTGGCCATATATGTTTTGGAGGTTTCTTTTCCCTCTTTTGGAACCTATTAATTTTTCTCCTCTTGGTGGGAATAGTGGTCTTTGTATGGAAAAAGGTATTTGAAAAACCTTCGCGGGGATAATTTAATCCAATGCAAATAAGGGTAAAGGCAAAACCTAACTCCAAAAAAGAGGGAATATCTAAGTTGGGGGAAAACTATTTTGAGGTAAAGGTTAGTGCCCCTCCCGTTAAAGGTTTGGCAAATAAAAGAATTACCGAGCTGTTGGCAAAGTATTTCAATGTTCCCAAAAGTAGGGTAAAACTTATAAAGGGAGCCACCGGTAGGGAAAAGGTCTTTGAAATAGAGCTACCGGAGGAAAAATAATTAACACCAGATTATGGACTTTAAACCTTCCCCTATAGGTTTTGTTTTGGGAAATAAACCTACCTCCCCTTTGGAGTTTTGGGTGGGAATAGAGCCCCCCAACTTGGTACAGTTGGACGACCCTATAAGGGTGGAAACGCTCTTGCCCGACGGTAGGAAAGTTAACTTTTACGGAATTGTTACAGAGCTTTATAGATATCTTGAGGGTTCGGAATTTGTTTTCGACGCCCTCGATTTTGCAAGTGGAAACCTCCCCGCCCATGAGGCGTTTATAGCCAAAGTTCAGGTTACCCGTATAGAGGACGAAATTTATATACCTCCCTTTCCCGGCGACCCTGTTTATCCTTTGAGCCAAGATAGGGAGGGTTTGGAAAAGGCCCTCTATTTTGACCAAATGAAGGTTAAAATTCCCGCAGGGTTGTTGCGGGGAGGTCAACCCGCCTACATTAACTATCACTTTTTAAACGGAAAGGACGGGGCCCATATTTCAATTTCGGGAATATCGGGTGTAGCTTCTAAAACCTCTTACGCTTTATTTCTTCTTTATTCAATTTTTAACACCGTAAGAGAGGAAAAAGTTCACGCTTTAATTTTCAACGTAAAAGGGGAAGATTTATTTTTCCTCGACAAGCCCAACAAAATTTTTCTCCAAAATAGGGAAAAATTTGAACCTCTCTACCGAAAAATGGGTTTACCTGCCCAACCTTTTCAGGGAGTTAGCTTTTTTGCCCCTCCGAAGGAAAAAGGAAGTTTAATTCCCGATGTGGATAGCCGAAGGGACGGAATAAATACCTACCTGTGGACGGTTAGAGAATTTGCCGAGGAAGGTTTAATCAAATTTATGTTTGTGGAGGGCGAAGAAGGAACTTCCAGCCTCCACTACGTAATAGACAAAGTTGCGGAACGGTTAAAAGAATTGGCCGCAGAAACGGCGGAAAAACAAAAAGACAACCCCGCTTGGAGGGATAGGCTTTTTAACTTCGACCTTTACAACCAAGAGGGTCAAATACTACCTCCTAAAGAAATCGAGAGCTTGGAAGATTTGGTAGCCTTTTTAAAAAAAGTGATAAAAGACCGCCGAAAATGCAACGCCGATAAAAAATTCCAAAGGGAAAACGAAGATTTTTGCAACAGGGTAGCCCAAATTTTTGAGAGTTGGTTCGGGGCAGTAACCGTTGGCCACGCCTACGCCTTTCTAAGAAGGTTTGAACATGCCGCCTCCTATGTGTCCCCGATGGTGGTTAATCCCGATGTTTTGCAAGATAAAGATAGAGACAACTTTAAAATAGATTGGCGAAAAAACCCCCTAAATGTTGTGGGAATTAACAAACTTCACACCGTAGCCCAAATGTTTGTGGTGGGAGCCCTCCTAAAAAAGATTTTTAGGGAGAAGGAAAAAGTAGGAAGAAAACCTGTAATTTACATAGTTTTGGACGAGCTGAACAAATACGCCCCCCGCGGTCAATGGTCGCCTATAAAGGATATTCTCTTAGATATAGCCGAGCGGGGTCGGAGCTTGGGAATAATCCTAATAGGGGCCCAACAAACCGCCTCCGAAGTGGAAAAAAGGATAGTGGCCAACGCCTCCATAAAAATAACAGGACGCCTCGACGCTTCCGAAGCCTCGGCAAAAGAATACGACTATCTACCCCCCGTTTACAAACAGAGGGCTTTACTACTTAGGAAAGGAGAGGTTATTATTCACCAGCCCGATATACCAATGCCTTTAATTGTTAATTTCCCCTTCCCCGCCTGGGCTACCCGCGCGGAGGAGGTTTATAACGAGGTAAAAAAAGATGATATCGACATTGATTTCATACCCGATTAGGGTTTTTCTGCTTCTTTGTTTCCTTTCCTTGGTTGTTTTTGCCCAAAAGGTAGAACGGATTTCGGTAGGTGTAGATAAACACCTGTATAGGGTTTATATAACCCTTACCCACCCTTCATGGTTCAAATTTATCAAAGACCCCAAAAGGGATTTACTGATAATAAAAGTTCCCAACGATAAAAAATTTGAGAGGGAATTTTACAGTGTCCTTATAAAGGGTTCGAAAAATCTAATAACCCTTTTGGTTAAAAATCCTAAATTGGATGTTTACCGAGCTAAGGCAATAAAAAGATACCGCACTATTGTGGTTCTGATACCTTTTAAAAATACCCGCAATGCACCATACAAAATAGTAATAGACCCCGGCCACGGTGGAAAGGATAGCGGGGCCATTTACGGTGGTGTTAAAGAAAAAGTTGTTAACTACCAAATAGCTTTAAAACTCTACCACCTACTGAAGGAAGACCCGAGATTTAAACCTTATCTAACCCGTTGGGGAGACAGATATATTTCCCTTGCCGGGAGACAAAAATTTACCGCCAAGGTGGGGGCCGACCTGTTTATATCGATACACGCCAACGCCAACCCTTACAATCCCAACCGCAGGGGGGTGGAATTTTATGTTCTTTCGGACAAAGGTATCCGTTTAAAAATCCGCGACTTGGTAGAACATCCCGAACACGCTAAAGCCTTTTTTTCCGAAACTATCGCCCATAACCGTTATTTGACCAAGGAGGTAGCAAAAACAACCTTGGAAATAACCCAAGACGAGGGCGAAGAGTTTGCCCGAATTTTACAACATTTGTGGTGTATTAACTTACGAAATTTAATCCCTTGTGGGGGGATTTATAAAAGGGCCTTTGCGGTGTTAAAAGTTCCCGGAGTTCCAGCCATATTGGTGGAGGTCGGTTATTTGAGTAATCCCACCGATAGGAAAATTCTTTTAAATCCTTCCGACCAATGGAAGATAGCCCGAACCCTTTACAGGGCAATTTTGGAATATTTTGATTTAAAGCCCTTAAAGGAAGGAAAATAAAAGTTAAAGTCTAACCTCCTTTAGGTCGGTTTTTTTCCAATCTCCCGTGTTTGGGTCTTTGGTTACCAATTTCTTTTGGAGGTCTATTAATCTTTCAATACCGTCTAAGGCCATTGTAAGCATATCGTTAAACTCATCGCGGGAAAATAAAGCCTCTTCGCCCGAAGCGTGAATGTCGGCAAGTTTGTTGCTACCGGTTGCCACCACGGTCATATCAACTTGGGCTTTGGAATCTTCTTCGTAATTTAAATCCAAAAGAAGTTGACCGTCCACCTTTCCCACACTAACGGCGGCCAAATAGTCTTTTAGAGGAACCCTATCCAGTTCTCCCTTTTCTTTAAGTTTTATTAGGGCATCGGCCACAGCTACCCAAGCACCCGTTATAGAGGCGGTGCGGGTTCCTCCGTCGGCTTGGAGAACATCGCAATCAACCCAAATTGTCCTTTCTCCCAACGCCGAAAGGTCTACCACCGAGCGTAGAACCCTACCAATAAGCCTTTGGATTTCCTGGGTTCGGCCTGAAATTTTTCCGCCCCTTTCGCGGAAACTACGGGTTTGTCCCGCCCTCGGCAACATGGAATATTCGGCGGTAAGCCAACCTTGACCGGTGCCTTTCAAAAAGGGAGGCACTCCCTCCTGAACGGAGGCCGTAATGTAAACCTTGGTGTTGCCCATTTCTATCAGGGCGGAACCCTCGGCGTAGATGTTTACATCCCGCTGTATTCGGGTAGGACGAAGGTCGTATGGGCCTCTGGAATCTATTCTTTCCATTACAAAGAATTAAAATTAGCCTATGGAGAAAAAAGCAGTTGCCTTAAGCTACAACCAAGAGACCGACAACGCCCCCAAGGTGGTGGCTAAAGGCCAGGGTGAAATAGCCAAAAAAATAATTGAGCTTGCTAAAAAGCACAATATCCCTATAGTGGAAGACCCCCTTTTGGTGGACAGTTTAATAAAAATCGACCTTTATAGGGAAATTCCTCCCGAACTCTATGAGGCGGTTGCCAAAATTATCGCCTACATTTTGAGGCAAACGGGAAAATTACCCCAAAAAGGGAGTTAAAAAATTAAGGACAAAACTTGATAGGTTAAAACCGATAAAATCCAAGCGGTGGTAAAGTTTAAAAAGATAGAAAAAAGTGCCAAGCTATAACCGAACTCTTGGGCCATAACCGCCACGGTCGCCGCACAGGGGGTATATAAAAGCACAAAAACCATAAAGGCCACCGCCGAAGCCGGGGTAAATAACTTTTTTATCTTCTCTATAAGTTTGGGTTTAACATCTTCAACTTCCAAAGAGAGGGGTATTATTTGGTTTACCAACCTTTTAAAGGCTTGAAAGAAAGCGTTAACCAATTTAGTTATTTGTTCCTTCAAATCCTCCAAAAGGTTAAATTTCAAGTTCTCCTTTGGAAGGTTTTCCTTGTTTTCCTCTATACCTAATATGGTTCCGTAGGCGGTAACCACTATCTCCTTGGCTAAAAAGCCGGGAATTAAAACGGCAACGTTTTCCCAATGCTCACCAAAGCCCGCAGGTTTAAAGAGGGGGGCGGCGGTGGTAGCTATTTTTCCCAAAAGGGTTTCCTTAGGGGGTGCACCGTAGGGGATATTCATTAAAACCCAAACCGCCAAGTTTGCAAAAAATATTACCGTTCCCGCACGGTGGATAAACTCCCATACAGGTGTCCACATGGAGCGGATTATTTCTTTAAAACCGGGCAACCTATAGGGGGGTAGTTCCACTATAAAGGGAACCTCTAAAAGGGATTTTTTGAAAATAGTCCTACTAAGTAGGAAGGCTATAAATAAAGCTACAACCACACCGAGGAGATACATTGAAAAAATAGCCACCGCCGCATGGTCGGGAAAGAAGGCCAACGCCAAGAGGGCATAAACGGGCAACCTTGCCGAACAGGACATAAAAGGTATTACCAAGGCGGTCAGTTTTCTTAGGACGGGACTTTCGAGGGTTCGGGTGGCCAAAACGGCGGGAACATTGCAACCGAAGCCTAAAATCATCGCCACGGTCGATTTTCCCGAGAGACCAAATTTCCTAACCAAGGCGTCGGTAACGAAGGCGGCGCGGGCAAAATATCCGCTGTGCTCCAAAAATCCTATCGCCAAATACATAAACATTAGAACGGGTATAAAGGTGGCAAAAAAGCCTATACCGCCTATAATGCCCTCCTTGACAAAGGATAAAAGCCAGTCGGGTGCATGTAGGGCTTGGAGAAGCAAAAGTATGTATTTACCTACAAAGTCGTTGACGAAGCCTTCCAACCAATCCATAAAGGGGGCCGAAACGTCAAAGGTCAATTTGAAAACAAGAAACATTATTAGGAAGAACAAAGGCAGTCCCAAGTAGGGGTTTAAGAAAATTTCATCCAACCACTCTTGGATACTTTTTCGTTTGACTTCGGAGGGAGTTTTCAAAATTTTTTTAACCAACCGTGCGACGGCTTTATATCTTTCTTCGGTAATAACCTCGTCGGGGGGCATATTGTAGGCTTCGCTAATATAGTGGCGTTCTTTTTTACAGCACTTTAAAAGGTCGAAATTAAATTTTTCCTTCAGGTATTGGGCTAAATATTCGTCCCCTTCGAGGGTTTTTAGGTT
Organism: Aquificota bacterium; assembly: GCA_013153315.1. Lineage (GTDB taxonomy): Bacteria > Aquificota > Aquificia > Aquificales > QOAS01 > QOAS01. The sequence goes on along the minus strand of JAADES010000049.1, from coordinate 34,372 downwards.
TAACCACCTACGGGGAAATAGTTTATAGAACTCCTCCTTTTGGAGTTTTTGGTCTATCTTTTCTAAAACTTCCTCTATAAGGTTGGAAAACTTAAAGGGCTTCGGTTTTTTTTTCGAAAGATAAACCTCGATAATTTTTTCCAAAAGCTTGTCAACGTTGTAGCCCGTTTTTCCCACCACCTCCACCGCTTCGACATTTAATTCCTTTTTCAGTGTTGCTATATCGAGACTATAACCTTTGGCGGTAAATTCGTCCCACATATTTAGGGCCAAAACTGTAGGTATTTCCAATTCCAACAGTTGGGAAGTAAGAAATAGGTTTCTTTCCAACAGGGGGGTTTCTATAACATTAACAATCACATCGGGTTTTTCAAAAATTAAGAAGTCTCTTGCTATCCTCTCCTCGGGGGTGTAGGGGGTAAGGTTGTAAACTCCGGGAAGGTCTACCAGCTCTAATTCAAACCCTTGGTAAGAAATTTTTGCTACATGTTTATCTACCGTTATTCCCGCCCAGTTTCCTATTTGAACGTCTCCGCCCGCTATTTTGTATAGGAGGGAGGATTTTCCTACATTGGGTTGGCCTATAAAAGCCACCTTTAGAGTTTTCTTTTTCATATAAATTCCTCCGATGGGTATTCTAATTAATATTCAGTCTCAAAATGTAGAGGGAAAGGAATAAAAACTTTGGAAGAAGTTTTAACGCTTACCCCACTTAAGCTTTATTCTTACAAGGTCGAAATAACTACGGTAGGGGTGGACAAACATTTTCAACTTAAAGGGTGCTTTTTTAACTATAACCTGCTCTTGGGGTTTTAAAGCCCTTCCTATCTGCCCGTCGACGGTAAGGTAAACGGTGCTGTAATCTGTTTTTAAGCTTAGTTTAAGGCTTACATCGCCCGCAAGCACTATAGGGCGTTGGGTTAGGGTATGGGGGCAAATGGGAACCAGCACCTTGGCGTCCAGCGTTGGGTAAACGATAGGCCCACCTGCGGCCATAGCGTAGGCGGTCGAACCGGTGGGTGTAGCCACTATTATCCCGTCTCCCGAAATGGTTCCCAAATGGCCTATGGAGGTATCTATGGAAATATCTATCATCCGTGCTAAGGCGGCTTTGCTAATTACCGCGTCATTTATTGCATAGCCAACAAAGTTTTCTTTACCGTCCAGGGAGGTATGAACTTCCAAAACCAACCTCTCCTGAATGGGAACTTCGTAACGCAAAATTTTGGGCAAAAGTCTATTAACTTCCACCGTCTCTATTTCGGTTAAAAATCCAAACCTACCAAGGTTTATTCCAACTATGGGAACCCCCAAGGGGGCAACTTTTCGGGCGGCCGCAAGGAAGGTTCCGTCTCCTCCCACAACCACACAAAGGTGGCACTTTTTAATCTCCTCGGTCGGGATTTTTTCAAGAAAGTCCAACTCCTTTTGGTCGGTAACCGCTTTAAATCCTTCCTTTTGGAGGAGTTTTTTAACTTCTCGGGCAAATTTGTAGGCTTCGGGAGAATGTTTTACGTAGAGGTAAACTAAATTAGAGTGTTCCTTCTCAAGGGGCATGTCAACTTATGATAGACCGACGCAAGGGCTAATTTATTGGGGCTAAACTTCGTAGGGACAAATAAATAACCTCTGTTGGGAAGAGGTAGGTAGCTTTAAAACTTTTAATGCAAATCCAATACAAGGTTTGGTTGGAAAAAGATGGAGAACCCATTTTAAGTTTGGGTAAATATCTCCTACTAAAGGAAATAGAAAAAACCGGTTCCATAAAAAGGGCGGCGGAAAATTTGAACCTCCCTTACAAGAAAGCTCACAGCTATGTAAAGCTTATCGAACAACGATTGGGAAAACCTATTTTTCAACGCCACAGGGGAAAAGGAACCTCTTTAACCAAGGAAGGTAAAAAACTTTTAGAAACCTACGGTAGGATTCTTGAAAAATTTGAAGCTCTAAAAAGGGAATTGGAAAAAGAACTATCCATTTAAAGCTGTAAAAAACAAACTAAAAAGATGTTAACTAATTTCGAAAACCTCTTCGAGGGCTTTTAGGTCGGGGGGAACCACTATAGGTTCTTCCGACATTTTAATAGCCGTGTCGGGGTCTTTTAAGCCGTTTCCCGTTAGGGTGCAGACTACCGTTTCCCCTCCTTTGAAAAGACCTTCGCGAACGCACTTTATAAAGCCTGCAACCGAGGCGGCCGAAGCGGGTTCGCAGAAAATACCTTCCATGGAGGCGACCAACTTGTAGGCATAGAGAATTTCGTCGTCGCTTACGGCATCTATGCGGCCGCCGCTTTCGTCGCGCGCTTTTAATGCTCCCTGCCAGCTGTAGGGGTTTCCTATTCTTATGGCGGTCGCTATGGTTTGGGGGTTTTTAATGGGGTAGCCCTTAACTATGGGGGCCGAACCTTCCGCCTGCCAGCCCATCATTTTAGGAAGTTTTTTAATAAGCCCCGCCTGGTAATACTCTTTATAACCCTTCCAATAGGCGGTAATGTTTCCTGCGTTACCTACGGGGATAAATTGGTAATCGGGGGCGTCGCCCAAAGCGTCGCATATTTCGAAGGCGGCTGTTTTTTGACCTTCCAAACGGTAGGGGTTTACCGAGTTAACTATCTCTATAGGGTGGTTTTCTACTATTTTCCTAACTAAATAGAGGGCGTCATCGAAGTTTCCTTTAATGGCCACGATTTTGGCCCCGTAAATCATAGCCTGCGATAGCTTTCCTAAAGCTACCGCACCGTGGGGCAATACTACAAAGGCTTTTAATCCGGCTCGGGCGGCGTAGGCGGCAGCCGAGGCGGAGGTGTTTCCGGTGGATGCACAAATTACCGCTTTCTTACCCGCCTCCACCGCTTTGGAAATTGCCATGGTCATCCCGCGGTCTTTGAAGGAGCCGGTGGGATTTAGACCTTCAAATTTGAAATAAAGGTTTACATCGACCCCCAAAAATTTGGTTAAATTCCTGGCCTTTATAAGGGGGGTATTACCTTCGTAGAGGGTTATAACGGGGGTTTTATCGCTAACGGGCAAAAAATCCCTATAGTGGTTAATAATTCCCGTCCACGAACCTGCTTTAAGTAGCCCAAATTCTTGATTCCCAAAGGAGCTTTCCGATTTAATTTCAGACTTTTTTTGTCGCATGGCAAACAGTTTTCACCTCCTTCTATATAAAAGGAAAAGGCTTCCGTAAAAGGCTCTTTTAAAAATTCTAACTTTTTTAGGTCCTTAGAGAAGTTCCTTAAGTTGTTGTTTTAGATTTTCCGGCAGTTGGAAAATCCTATCTACCGCCAAAAGGTTTTTTATCTTTTTTTCCAACTTAAATAGGTCTTTTGGGGTGGTTATCCAAAGAAGGTTGGGATTAAAACTAACACCTCTATAGTCAAAATGGTCGGGAAAAAATTTCCTTTCCACAATAAGGAAGCCGTATTTTGAAGCCAACTTTTCCATCTGTTGTTCAAATAGACGGTTGTCCCCCACGGCGGAAACTATACCAACTTTTAAACCCTTTAAGGTAGAAAAATCTATTTCTTCCAAAGAGGGGGTTAAAAGACGATAACCCACCACTTGGAGATAACCAAAAGGTTTTCCCAACCGTTGGCAGAAGTTTTCCAGTTCCATGTTAGGTTTGGAAGTTTTAGAAAACAGACAGTAGTCGCCTCTATTTTTTAAAACCTCAAAAGGTTCGCGTAATCTCCCGAAGGGCAATAGTTTTTCCTTTAAATCTTTGGGGGTTAGCAAAACTATGTCCAAATCCCGTTGAATCCTTAAATGTTGGAAAGCGTCGTCGAGCAGTATAACGTCGGGTTGAAAATGTTTTTCTATAATTTGGGCACCTTTGCAACGGTCTTCGGAAACCACTACGGGAACCTTTTTTAAAAATTTCGCATACAGATAGGCTTCGTCGCCCGCCCTTTCAACATCGGCCAGCAAATGGTAATAATCGGCCACTATTAGGGTTCCTTTGCTCTTTCTTTTATAACCCCTAAGGAGAATAGAAACCTTTAACCCTTTGGAGGTTAAGAATTTAGCTATTTCCATAACGGTGGGAGTTTTTCCCGTTCCTCCCACCGAGAGGTTTCCGACCGAAATAACCCGACTTTTGGGTCGGCAAGTTTTAAAAACCCTCTTTTGGTAAAGAAAATTTCTTAATTTGACCGCCCAAAGGTAAGGGTTCAACAAGGATAACATTTTTAGGGTTTTATTTAACTCGTTCCCTACGGTGGGTAAGCTTTAAAGTTCCTGTTAGGGAAAATAGAGTTTTATGGAATACCACGTAAAGGATTTGAGCTTAGCCGAATTAGGGAAAAACCGTATCGAATGGGCCGCCCAGGATATGCCCGTTCTTCGTAAAATCGGGGAGGAGTTTGAAAAAGAAAAACCCTTTAAGGGCGTTCGCATAGGAGCCTGCCTTCACGTTACCACCGAAACGGCCAACCTAATGATAACCCTCAAGAAAGGCGGTGCTGAAGTCTATTTGACAGCCTCCAATCCGCTGTCAACCCAAGACGATGTTGCCGCCGCCTTGGTGAAATATTACGACATACCCGTTTTTGCCGTAAGAGGTGAGGACAGGGATACCTATTACCAACATTTGAAGGAAATCATTAAGAGAGAGCCCCAAATAGTTATCGACGACGGGGCCGACCTAATTTCCACCATCCATAAGGAATATCCCGACTTAGCCTCCAAAATTTGGGGAGGAATGGAAGAGACCACCACGGGCGTTATAAGACTCCGTGCAATGGAAAAGGATGGGGTTTTAAAGTTCCCCATAATTGCGGTAAACGATGCTTTAACCAAACACCTCTTTGACAACCGCTACGGAACGGGACAATCCACCATTGACGGTATATTAAGGGCAACAAACCGACTGTTGGCCGGCTCTTACTTCGTTGTGGCAGGCTACGGATGGTGCGGTAAAGGGGTGGCTATGCGCGCCCGCGGAATGGGGGCTATAGTCATTGTTACCGAAGTTGACCCCATAAAGGCACTGGAAGCCCGAATGGACGGTTATCTGGTAATGCCTATGAAAGAGGCCGCCAAGTTGGGCGATTTCTTTGTTACGGTAACGGGCAACACCTCGGTAATTCGCAAAGAGCATTTTGAAGTGATGAAGGACGGCGCAATTGTCGCCAACAGCGGCCACTTTAACGTGGAAATCGACCTCCACGATTTGGAAAAAATGGCGGTGGAAATTAGGGAGGTTCGTCCCAACGTTAAAGAATACAAATTAAAAGATGGTAGGAGAATTTACGTATTGGCCGACGGTAGATTGGTAAACCTGGCGGCCGCCGAGGGACACCCCGCTTCGGTTATGGATATGTCCTTTGCAAATCAAGCCCTTTCGGCCAAATATATCAAAGAAAAACATCAAGAACTGGAAAAGAAAGTATATCCCGTTCCCAGGGAAATCGACGAAAAGGTTGCCCGCCTAAAGTTGGAGGCCTTGGGCGTTCAGATAGACGAGCTTACCCCCGAGCAAATTAAATACCTCAACAGCTGGGAATTTGGAACTTAAAGGTTTTTTATTTCTTTTTCTTTAACAGTTTTTTCATATCTTTAACCAATTCGGGAAGTTTCAATAAAAGAGAGTAAATTCTTTTCCAACGGGTCCACTCTACCGCGGGAAGGTTTGCTCCGTAAACTTTGCCCTCTTCCAAATCGGAAGCCACGCCGGATTTTGCCGTAACTATAACCTTTTTCCCAATTTTTACGTGGTCGGCTACCCCCACCTGTCCCGCCAAGATGGAGTAGTCGCCGATTTCCACACTTCCCGACAGCCCTACTTGGCTAACCAAAATGACATGTTTGCCTATTCGATTGTTGTGCCCCACCATTACAAGGTTATCTATCTTTGTTCCTTCCCCTATAAGGGTTTTCTCCAACATAGCCCTATCGATGGTTGTATTAGCACCCACCTCCACATGGTCTTCAATAACCACCACACCAACGTGGGGAATTTTTATATGTTTTTTTCCATCGAAGACATAACCAAATCCATCGGAACCTACCACGGTGCCGGCATGAATAATACAGTCTTTCCCTATTACGGTATTGGGATAGATAACAACATTGGGATAAATAACTGTATTGTCCCCTATACGGCTGTTTTCCCCTATATAACAGCCGGGGTAGATTTTGACGTTATTACCTATCTCCACGTTGGGGGCTATATAAACAAAATCCCCAATATAGCAATCTTTTCCAATTTTTACATTTTCCGAAATGGTTGCCTTAGAAGATATACCTACCGGGTGGTGGACAGGATATAGCTCTTTCAAAACCAACGCCAGCGCCAATTTGGGATTGGAAACCTTCAATAGGACGGTCTTTTCAATGTCAATACCTTCGACGGGAATATCATTTTTAACCACCAAAAGGGTTGGTAAATCGGAAAGTTCCTTAAGTTGTGTTTTATCCGAAATAAAAACCGCACAGGGATTTTTTACATTTCGGGGAGAACAAACGGAGGTTATATAAATTTCTTTCCAATTTTCTTTAGGTTCGATATTTAATAAACGGGCAATTTGGGCAACGGTTATTTTTTCACGGGACATAAACAATTATTAGAAAAAACTCCGAAAGAATTAAGCTTTTTCTTAAATGTCTCCGAATGGCAATAAAGAGTTTATAAAAACCTTACGGAGGTTTATAAACGAATTCGAGACGGAAAATGAGAGGGCTTATTACTTTATAGCCAAAATAGGGTTGGTTGTTTGGATTATCCTAATTGGGGTTTTTGGAAAAGGTTATGCAGGGGCCGCCCCTTTGGTTGTTTTTCCCGCCCTAATGTATGTGTTGCTCCACGCCCTATTATTTTTGAAAGATGGGCTCTTCTTCAGAAAGAAATGTTCCCGCATATTGGATTACCTTTTGGCCCTTTATGCAGTATTTTGGGCTAAAAATTTTTGCGGAATCTGCCCCGCAATTCTTCCTATAATCCTCTATTCACCCCTCTACAACGAGGAGGTTTTTCTCTATGTATTGTCTTTGGGACTGCTATTAGTTTTAAAGGCGACGCTTTTTCACCAAATTAATCCCGAGGTTGCCTCTATAGCCTTGGTAGCTTTGGCCTTTATATATCTAACTTCCTGGAAAGTGAACCTAATAAGAATAGTAAAAACTGAAGTAAAATCTATTACGAGTTGTAGACGGCGGCTTGCAGCCTACAGTTCTTCGGCGGCAAATTACTCCAAACAGCTGAAGGTATATTGGGAAATAGAAACTATTGTCAATACACTGGCCAAGCGCAAAGACTGGAAAGAAAACTTGGACAAAATACTGGCCAACCTTTTGGAAGCCCAAAAGGTGGAAATAATTCCTTTAAACTCCAAAGGGGACGATGTTAATTTTGAACCCGAAAAGGATAAAAAACTCTCCACACAACCTATAGAAGTTGAAGAAGAGAGTATCCTCTTTAGGGTATATCCCAAACTTTCCCTTTTCGCGGGAGACTTTTTTTACAGGGAAAAAGTAAAAAAGTTGGTAAGGGTAATTAAACCCTACATAGAAATCTTTTTGGCAAACAAAAGGTAGGCGGTATGCCCCACCATAGTATCCTCGGGTCGGAACCTTTCCGGGTTCACTTTATAATACCTTGTTAGGATTTCCAATATCTCTATATCCCCAAAATAAGGGGATAAATGTTTTAAAAGTTCCTGCACCTGGTTGGCGGTAGGTAATAGAAACCCTACAGGAGCGGAAGGTTTTAATACTTTCCAAACTTGCTCCACATAGGGGTAGGGTTCTCTAACATCGACAAAGGCGGCGTCAAAGGAAATATCTTCTACCTCCTTAGGGTCAAAAGGTTTATTAAACATTACCACATTGTGGGTGTAGCCAAATTTTTCCAAATTCCTTTTGGCGACCTTAAAAATTCTTTCCTGACTTTCGAAGGTATAAATTTTTCCCGATTTACCCAAGCAGGAGGAAAAAACCATTGTGGCCGCTCCGCTACCGGTGCCGAACTCTAAAAAAATTTTTCCCTCTTCAAGATTTAGTTTTTTTGCTATGTAGAAAGTATCTTTGGGATAAATAATTTGGGTTTCCCTTTTAATGCCGTAAAGGATTATTTCTTCCAAGGTTGGTTTGAATATTAGCAAATCCCCCACCCGGATACCGTAGGGTTTTCCTATTATGTCCTTAAAATAAAGAATTCCCCCTTTATAGGAGAAATTTTTATCGGCTTCGACCCTTTTTAGGTATCTTTTATCTTTGAACCTTATAAGAATCCAATCGCCCTCTTTTATAGTTTCCATGGGGGGGTCAAATTATAAAAAACCTGATAGAGAAGATTAAAAATTGTTTAACTACAAAGGTTTAAAAATTCCACAATAAATTCCTATGAAAGTTGGCTTTGTAATTGATGAAAGTTATCTTCTCCATCACTACGAGGGACACCCCGAAAACAAATATCGGTTGGAGGCCATCGACGACGGTATGCGGGCCCACGGGCTTTATAACCACGTGGAACTTATAGAGCCCTTTTTTGCCAACGCCGACCTTATTACCCTAAACCACGACCCCCAATACATAGAGGAGGTTATGCAAACTTCCAAAAGTGGAGGCGGGTGGTTAGACCCCGATACCTACGTAAATACCCACACCTTCGATGTTGCCCGTTTGGCGGTTGGGGGGGTAATAAAGGCCACTCAAAGCCTTCTGGACGGCGAAATAGAAGGGGCCTTTTGTGCAATAAGACCCCCGGGACATCACGCCGAGTATGCCAAAGCTATGGGATTTTGTATTTTTAACAACGTGGCTATTGCGGCACGCTATCTGCTAAATAAAGGTTTGGAAAGGATTTTTATAGTAGATTTTGACGCCCACCACGGAAACGGCACCCAGCACGCCTTTTATACCGAAAGTAGGGTTTTTTACTTTTCTACCCACCAATATCCCTTCTATCCCGGAACGGGTAGCGCGGAGGAAAGGGGGGCCGGCGAAGGTTACGGAACCACCTTAAATATACCCATGCCATTTGGTGCCGACGACGAGCTTTATAAGCAGGCCTACGGTCAAACCCTCGTTGCGGCCGTCAAGGGCTATAAACCTCAATTTATGCTTGTTTCGGCCGGCTACGACCTTCATAAGGATGACCCTTTAACGGGGCTTAACGTAACCGACAAAGGGGTGGAATTTATTGTTGAAACCATAGTAAGGTTGGCGAAAGAATTAAATATCCCCGTTTTGTTTGCTTTGGAAGGTGGTTATAACCTCGATGTGTTAAAAAGAAATGTTCCTAAAACGGTCGAAATAATGCTAAGTTCCTAAAGAGGGAAAAAGAAAAAATAAAGGAATTATTCAACCTCTCCTTGTTCTCTTTGTTGTTCTTCGGAAAGTCTTTCTTGGGTATCTTCTTCCCATCTGTCTTTGAGTTTTTCCAAAACTTTGGGTAGGGTGGTGTATTCCAACTCCTCGGGAGGTAGACGGTGGGGTTCGAAGGCTCCGTGTCTTCTCATGATGTAGGCCATTTGGTTGGCCATTTCTCTCGCTTTGTCGAAGGCGGGGTCGTAGAATAGGTCGGCGGGGCCTACCAATTTACCTTCGGCGATTTGATAGCCGGCGGCAATTACTCGGGGCGGGCCGTCGAAACGGGAAGGTCTGGCATCTTCGAAGGATACGGGCATTAGGGGGCCGTTGTGGGAGCCTCTCATCCAACCTGCAACAAACCAGGGGTTGGCAAAGGGTTCCAACACCTCACCCACTGCGGGGAATCCGCTTTGGGCCCTTACTATTAGAACGGGGTCGTCCTTTCCTACATATTTTCCGGCTATGTAGTTCAATCTTTGGGTGGAGGCCACCGCTGCTATTTCATTGTCGAGGTTTCTATAAACGGCCTTTATAGCGTATCTGGAGGTTGTTCCGATTAGAGCCAACAGGTCATAAAGCTCTTCGGGGGTTCTAATCTTAACCTTTTTACCTTCCACCAAGTCCAACACTTCGAAAGTGAAGCCTTGGTGCATTTTGGGGTCTATTACCAATCCGGCGGTTTTCATAGGGTCGGCAAACATTTCGTAGAGGGGTAGGTTCCATGCGGCGGGTTCGGTTTTGTCGGCGAAAAATACTATTACTGGTTCGGAAGGTCTTTCTTCAAATTCCATTTCGGCAACGCCGGGGCCCAAACCTTTGATGTTTCCGGAAAAGGCTTCCGCCAACAAGTCCTGCCCGGCGCCGTATAGCTTTAGTTTTTTAGCAACTTCGGTACCCGCTTCGAAAGCATCCCAAGCCAATTTGTGAACTACTTCGTTGTCAACCCCGTGGGTGTGGGTCATTACTATGGCAATGTCGTCACCGCAGGTTAATATATCGGCGTCGATAAGGGTTCCGTCGGCTACTTTTTTGTTTACGAAATCCCTAACTGTGGCAACCACCTCGGGGTGGGTGGAAGAGTGTCCTACCCAACCACCTATGTCCGCTTTTATAACACTCAAAGTGATTTTCATAGGAAACCTATTTTAGTGGGCTATTTTTTTCGAATTTTAGAATTGAAAAATCAAAAAATACGTTATAAGCCAAATTAGTCGGGAATTAACATGTTAAAGTTAATACAATGCTGTTGTGTGTTTAATATTCAACTGTTTCGGCGTACAGTTGTTTAATTTCCTCTTCGGTTAAAGCTCTGTTGTATATACGGACTTCATCTATTATCCCTTTAAAAAATCCATTACTCCATCCTCTTCGCGCTATTAAGAGACAATTATCTCCAGAAACAGGTTCTAAGTCGGAATGAACTTTAAGCTTTAATACTCCATCTATCCAAAGTTCATAGACATTTTCATAGTGGCGCCAGACAATATGATGAAACTCCTCTGCACTTACCTTTGGCCAATCAAAATCTTGCTCTATAATCTGGTTATTATTATTTTGAATTTCGAAACTTACACATTGCGTGCTATTTTGATGATCACAGCTTCCCATGTATAAATTATATGGGCCTGTGGGATCCCCTATACAATCTTTACTTATTAGAGTAGGAGCTCCATTAGGAGTTTCATAAAAACCAACACTGTAAACTCCATTACTTTTATCTGCCTTTGCTACCACGGAAATAGTAAATTCATGGTATTGTTCCAGGTTCAAGTCTTCTTTAAATGGAATAGAGATATATTGATTTTCGCCATTGAATAAAAAAGCTTCTCCTTTGACACCTTTTACACATGTAGGATTTCCATAGAGAATTCCATCATGTCCATTTCCACTGTCATCTTTAGCTTCGCAATTATCAAAGCTCCAATAAGCTATTAGACCTTTATTGAGGTCTATTGTTCCATTAGATACAAGACATGACGAAAGATTAATAGACAGCTCTTCGTTCGAATAAACCCAAAAACCTGCCAGTGCGTTGATTTCATCAAATGTCTGGAACCCATAAGCCTCTATCAATGCGTTTATATTTTCATCAGGACTATATCCTTCCCAGCTGCCAGCAACCCACTTCCAAACGACAACAATTCCATCCTTATTGAAGGTAGAGGCCGGTATGTTACAGGGAGCTCCCAGTAAATTCCACCCTTTGTGGATATTGTAGGTTACCGCTTCCGCTTCGAGAGAAAAGACTAAAGTAGCCGTTAACAACAGCCCCCATTTTTTAGACCTTTCCATCTTGCTATATATTATCTCATTTTCTTTATATACTCTTCGAGGTTATATTCCTTTATCTTTCTGTAGACGTTGGATATATCGAGGTTTATCATTTTTGCAACCTTTTTAACGTCCCCGCCGGTTTCCAAAAGTTTGCGTTTTAGGAATTCTTTTTCGAAAAGCTTTTTAGCCTTCCGCCAATTTTCTATGTTGAAAAGGGTTTCCTCCTTGGTTGTTTGGGGTTGCAATTGAAGGTCGGATATATCTACCAGTTTGCCGGGATATAGTAAAACCAACCTTTCGGCTAAATTTTTAAGCTCCCTAACATTTCCCGGCCAGTGGTAGGTTAGAAGGAACTTTTTAACCTCCTCCGATAGGATAGGTTTTTCATGTCCACTTTGGAGGCAATACTCTTCAATAAAATGCTCCAAAAGCGGCATTATGTCTTCTTTTCTTTCCCTTAGAGGGGGGATTTCTTTTTCTTCCTCATTAAGGAGAACCAATAACCTTTCCGAAAAGAGTTTTTGGTTTGCCATTTCATAAAGGTTTTGTCGGGTTGTTGTTATAAATCTCACTTCCAAGGGTATTTCTTTTTTTCCTCCTATAGGTTGGAAATATCCCCTTTCTATGGCTGTTGCCAGTTTTTCCTGAATTTGTAGAGGCAAAAGTTCAACCCTTTTTAGTAAAACCGTTGAACCTTTTGCTGTAGATAATATCCCTTCGCTCTCCTTTCCGGGAATTTGGGAGCCAAAGAGTTCCTTTTCCAGTAGAAATTCGTCCTTTCCAAAACAGTTAAATTCGTAAACTTCTCTATCTCCCTTGGGTGAAAGATGGTGAATTAGTTTTCCTACAAAGGTTTTTCCTACCCCTTCTTCCCCCCTCAGGAGGATATTTTTTTGACTTTGTGCCAACAGGGGTAATTCCTTCTTCAAATTTTGGATAAATTCCGATTTTCCGACCAGCTTATTTAAAATTTCTTCCCTGTTTTTTTCACTGTTTTTTAAAGAAGATAAAGCTTTGTCTATTAGAGGTTTTAGCTTTTTAAAGGTTATGGGTTTTTGAAGAAAGTCGAATGCTCCTTTTTTCATTGCCTCGACGGCGGTATTTACCGTGCCGTGGGCTGTCAGGACTATCACCTTAGTCCTTTCGGGGTTGATATAGGAAAGCAAATCCATGCCGTTGCCGTCGTCAAGGAAAAGGTCTAGCAGAACAACCGCATAGTTGTATTTTTGGAGTTTTTCCTTTGCTTTGTAAAAACTTGTGGCGGTATCGACGGTGTAGCCTTCCAATTCCAAGAGTAATTTCAAATTTTCGAGGGTTGGAATTTCATCTTCCACTATTAGGATTTTTTTTCTACCCACTATGGGTTTTTATTATGCTAGACCTCCAAAGGAAAAGGAAAACCCTAAAAATATAAACCTTTGGTGCTAAAAATTTACACCTTTACCTCCGAAGAGGGTTTAAAAAAACTTGAAAGGGTTCAGGAGATAGAAAATTATTTGTCCCGTTATAAGGTTTTATGGATAGATGTTAGACAGCCCTCGGAAAAAGAATTAAAATTCCTTTACGAGAAATTTGGATTTAAAGAACCGCCAAAGGATGAGTTTGAGGACATAGAAATATCATCGAGGTTTGCCGAAGGTAGGGACCACATTTATGTGATTTTTTCTTTTATTATCCAAAGTAAGGAAGAGGTATATGCCGAACCCGTATTGTTCTTTATAAAGGGAAAAGTCCTTATAACACTTCGATATAGAAGAATTCCCACCTTCGGAATGTTTAAAGATTTTGTTCGGAAAAGGAAATTAACTTTCAACTTTTCCGACCAGATAATGGCCCAAATTCTAAACCTCGAGGTGGAAAGGATAGGAAACCGTTTAGAAATAATAGGAAAAAGAATAAGGAGCATTAGGAAAAGAATTTTTGAAGAGCAATCTCCCGAAATTATCAAAGACCTGGCCTACTACGACGAGCTTAATTTAACCCTAAGGGAATCGATAAACGAAAAACAGCGTTTGTTACAAAAGCTGGTTAGAAGTACACGACTGAGCACGGTAACCAAAAGGGAGCTAAAGCTCATTATAGAGGATTTAAATTCCTTGTCAGATTACACCACCATCTATATGGAAAAAATAGATAGCGTTCAGGAATCCCTTTTAGGCCTCATTACCATTAGACAAAACGAGGCGGCTAAAATTTTTGCCCTAATAGCCACCCTATTTTTACCCGCCACCTTAATAGCCAGCATTTACGGGATGAACTTCGAATATATCCCCTTTCTCCACAATAAATTCGGCTTTTGGATATCCCTCTTCTTTATGGTTTCCGTTACCGGCGGGCTTTTATACCTTTTGAAGTTTAAAAAGTTAATTTAACACCCTCTAAAGGTTAAAACTGTTTATTAGTTCCCTACCCCTGTAGGTTAATGTTCTTAAAATTGACTTTCCCATGTTCGGAGAAAACCAAATAAGTCATGTCCTTTTGGTGGCTTTATTAACTTTTTTGGTTAATATACCCTTTGGCTACTGGAGGGCTAAGGTCAAAAAATTTTCCAAAGAATGGTTTTTAGCTATTCATCTTCCCGTTCCCCTCATAGTTGCTTTTAGACTCCTTTTTGGGGTTCATCTAAATATTCCTACCGTTATCGTGTTCGTTGTTAGCTTTTTCCTCGGTCAGAGGGTGGGAATGGTATTAAACCGCCTCTTTGAGGAAAAATTAGGTTATAGTTCCAAAAACCTTTTTGCCGACGCTGTAAAATGGCTAAATGCCCACGGAATGCGTTGAAAAAAAATTTTTTACCTTTTCTGGTTTTTTCTAAAACCTCTGAAAGGAAAAGCAACCAAAGCCCCTTAATTTAAATAAATGCAATGTCCCAACTAAAGGAGTATTTGGAAAAATTACCCCTTCCGTGGGAAAGAAAGAAAATTATTGTTCTCCTTTCGGGGGGAATGGATAGTGCGACCCTCCTATGGTTGGCAAAGGAGTTATTTGATGAAGTTTATGCTATCTCCTTCGATTACGGTCAAAGGCACAAGGTGGAGCTGAAATATGCCAAAGAGCTGGCCAAGGATGCGGGGGTTAAGGAGCACTTTATTGTGGAAATTCCTCACTACCGAGCATTAAAGGGTAGTGCCCTTATCGATGAAGAAGTTGAAGTCCCTTCGGGCGAATATCCCGAAAACGAACCTCCCATAACCACCGTCCCGATGCGAAATTTAATCTTCCTTTCGATAGCCTCAGCCTTTGCCGATAACTTGGAGATACCCTATATAGGAATAGGCGTGCACGCCCTCGATGTCCCCTATCCCGACTGCCGCCCTGAATTTATAACGGCCGCCGAAGCTGCAATAAATGCCGGGTCGGTTTATGTCGCCAAAACCAAAGGGAGAATGCATATATTTGCCCCCTTCTTAGGTATGAGCAAAACAGATATAGCCCGCCTTGGGGTCAAACTGGGCGTGCCTTATGAGAAAACCTATTCTTGCTATCGGGGAACCGAACCACCCTGCGGAGAATGTCCCACTTGCATACAGAGGGAGGAAGCACTTAGGGAGGCCGGTTTCTACAAAAACAAATGACCTTATAGGACTTTAAGATAACAACACCTTAATGAGGTATATTTTTTTCCTCCTTGTGTTGGTTCCTCTGATAATTACCTCCTGCGGTGGTTATAAACAGACTTCTTCCCTATATGGGGGGGCGAAATTAAAAGCCGAGTGTGTGGACTATTTTGAAACCGAAGTTAAATTTTGTAAAACGCGAATGCCCCTTTCAAACAAAGTGCAAGATGGAAGTTTAATTGAAATAGTGAGCCCTTCGGGAAAAGTTTTAAAGGTTGCCGCCTACTACGATAGCCGTTATAGTTTGTGCCTCCCTTACACCTACCACAGGCTTTTAAAAGATGGTCAAAAAGTGAAAATATTAACCCTCCGTTGCGGATACAAATACAACCCCACCACCTGCCCCTATTCGGAGAAAGTCGGCTACGCCTCTTGGTACGGCTACGGCGACGGTAGCGGCAAGTGGACGGCCTCTTCAAGGCCCTTTAAACCCGAAACCAACGGCTTGGCCTCCCGAGATTTGCCTTTTGGCACTTTGGTAAAAATTACTAACCTCGATAATGGCCGAACTACTTACGCCGTTGTGCTCGACCGCGGGCCTTTTGTCAAAGGAAGGGATTGGGATTTATATCCCAAAACAATGCGCGATTTAGGGGGTATTAAAAAGGGCGTTATACCCGTTAAGGTTCAAATAGTCCGTTGCGGGTGGCCTGTTGAAGAAGATAATTAAACCCACCAATTCCTTAAAAAAATTCTGATTGCCCTATTTTAATCATCAACCTTGAAAGGGCAAATTTCATTTACTACCTCCTCGGGGCTTTTCGAATGGAATGTCAAGAAATTTTCAAGCGTAGTTTTGTATTTAATGGCAATAAAAATTTCAATTTAGAAAAAATATCATATTTAAATGTCAAGTGATGCAATTGAAATTATACTTCAACTCGGGGAATTTTCAAAAACTGGACATTAAAGGTAGAAAAATAATTGTGTCAATGTCTGGTTTAAGGAATGTCAAGAAAAAACGACGCATAAAGGGAGGTTTAAAGAAAGCTCCTAAAATAGGTGTTGATGGAAATAAAACCCAACTTTTGGAAATTTTTAATAGTTCTCCTAACGGGGATAGTTTTTTTATTACCTTCCAAAGAAGCCGGGGCGGCCTCTTTAATGGAGCTCCTAATGGGGGTAAAAGCAACCATCTCCCAGTGGGAAACCGACGGCCGTGCTGTAGATTATCCCTACGCCTACACAAAAATGCTAAAGTATTACACCTACGGAAAGCTTTACGCCTCCTATGCTTTGGATGAAATGGCCATAGATATGCTAAAAGTGGCCCTTTGCACCTCGGCGCCGGTGGACTGTAAACCTTATAAATATTTCCTCCTAAACTTGGGGTTAAAAAATTACTACACCCTACGAAGGGAGCAACCCATTCTTTTGGCCAACACAGAGGCCGCCTATGACGCCTACGCAAGTTGGTGGATAGGAATATTTGAAAGCAAAACCAACCCCTTCCGTTCGGCGGATTATACCGACTACAGTTCCCTCGAAGGGTTGGTAAAAGAGGACTTTATAACCTACTGGGTAGACTTTTGGAAAAATGCCCCCCGTCCGGTTTTGTTTGTTATTGATTACCCCCTTAGGGATAACGATGTGTTTTTGCTCCACGCTTTGAATTATGCATTAGAAAATGGATTAATAAAAAAGGTTGTTTTTTATGTAAAAAGCCCCTATATGGTAGCCCAATGGAAACAGTATTACCCTCTGCTATACCAAAGGGCCACCTATGTGGAAAGAAACAGCTCGCCCATCTACATTGAGGTCTATTAAACTTTAAACCCGCGCGGGGTTTTTCTATCCAACCTTTTATAAATTTCCTCCAAAGGTTGTTTGTAATAAATCGGCCTACCGTGGGGACAGGTTCTCGGTTGTCCTATTTCGAGCCATCTATTTAAAAGTTCCTCCATTTGGTTTTTATCCAATTTTTGCCCGGCCTTTAGGGAGGCCCGACAAGCTTTACTTTCGTCCCCCAACAGGTGGAAATTAACAACCTCGTCCAAAAGGTGTTGGTCAAAGTAATAGATAAACCCCTCGCGGTAAGCCACTATAAGAGTATCCTCAACTTGGCCCAATATTTGAAAACCGACCGATGTAGGTAATGGGCTTAGCTCTTCCTTTGGAGGGTTTAAATATTTTTCCAAAGTCGGTTGTTTTAAAACAAAATCCGCGGGGGTAGGAATTTGTTCTTTCTTACCAAAAAGGGAACCTATAAGTTCCAGAACCTTCCTTTCGCGGATAAAACGAACCTCCTCCTTCTTAGGGTGAACATTTACATCTATCAAATAGGGGGGAAGTTCTATAAACAAAGCGGCCAATGTTCGATAACCCAATTTATTTTTCAAATAGGTTTGGATTTGGGAATTTTTGACCGGTCGGCCGTTAACAAAAATATAAAACTTTGCACTTTTGTAGTTTGTGTAATAGTAAATTTCGGCTTTACCCAAGGAATTTTCAGCAGCGGCAAAGGAGGGCGTGCTCGGTAGGTTGAATAGTTTAACCAATCTCTCTTCTACCGAAGAAGGTTCCAAATCTATAACCGTCTTCCCTTCCTGTTCTAAGTAGAAATAAACTTCAGGGTAAGCTAAACAGTAAGATACCACCGTTTCCTGAATATGTTTTCTCTCTGTTCGGTTGGATTTTAAAAATTTCAACCTCGCCGGGAGGTTATAAAAAAGGTTTCTAACCTCTACGGTTGTTCCTATAGGGTGGGCTACCTCCCTTTGGTCTATTATTTTTCCACCCCTGGCCAAAAGGGCCGAGCCTCTCGAAGCTGTAAAATGCCTACTGGCTATATAAAGTTCGGAAACGCGGCTTATGGAGTGCAAGGCTTCGCCTCTAAATCCGAAGGTTTCTATTTGATATAAATCTTCCACTTGGGAAATTTTTGAAGTAGCACCTTCACGGATTACCAAAGGTAGGTCTTGCTCTAAAATCCCCTTGCCGTTGTCGCGAACGACTATCAACCTTTTACCCGCCTGAAGGGTTTCTATTTCAATTTTCTTTGCCTCCGCATCGAGGGAGTTTTCTATAAGTTCCTTAACCACATTGGCGGGCCTTTCCACAACCTCGCCGGCGGCTATTAGTTTTTTTACCTCCTCGGGAAGGATTTTTATTTCACCCACTGAAAAACCTCCCTTAGACTTGTAGAAAAATTTCTCCTTTGACAGGAAAGTTATTTTTGAAAAACCTTCAGGGGTTCTAAACCCTAAACCCTTATTAGGCAAATTTAAATCAACCCTTATAAGGAAATATTTAATCCCTTGGCAAGCTTCAAAATAGTTTCCCTATGAAAAAAATACTCTTAACGGGCGTTGCGGGTTTTATAGGTTGGAAAACCGCCCATAGGTTGTTGGAAGAAGGTTATACCGTGGTAGGGATAGATAACTTAAATGACTATTACGACCCGAGGATAAAACTATGGAGGTTGGACACCCTTAAAGGTAATAAAAATTTCGTTTTCCACCAAGTGGATATAGAAAATTTCCAAGCCCTAAAGGTGGTTTTTGATGTTTACGGCTCATTCGATGCAATAATTAATTTGGCGGCCCGTGCGGGGGTTAGGTATTCGATTAAAAACCCCCACGTCTACTTTACAACCAACGCCAACGGAACTTTGAACCTTTTGGAATTTGCCAAAGATAGGGGGGTTAAAAAGTTCGTTTTAGCCTCAACCTCTTCGCTCTACGCCGGCCAGCCTATGCCTTTTAAGGAAGAACTGCCGGTAAATACCCCTATATCTCCCTATGCGGCTTCCAAAAAGGCGGCCGAGGTTACCTGCTACACATACCATTACCTTTATGGGATAGACGTTTCCATAGTTCGCTACTTTACCGTTTACGGCCCGGCGGGAAGGCCCGATATGTCGATATTCCGCTTTATCTACCGCATAATGAAAGACCAACCTATCGAAATTTACGGCGACGGTAGCCAAAGTCGGGATTTTACCTATGTCGACGATATAGCCGAGGGAACGGTAAGGGCCTTAAAACCTTTGGGCTATGAAATAATAAACCTCGGAGGGAACAACCCCCACAAACTCCTCGAAGTGGTTAGACTTATAGAAAAATTCCTCTCCAAGGAAGCAAAAATAATTTACAAAGATTTCCACAAGGCGGATTTAAAAGCTACTTGGGCCGATATAACCAAAGCTAAAACCTTATTGGGGTGGGAACCTAAAGTTCCCTTGGAGGAAGGAATAAAAAGAACCGTCCAATGGTTTAAAGAAAATTGGGATTGGTTAAAGGAAATAGAGCTACCTCAATAGAACTTCCGAACAATGTTGTAGTAAGTATCCCTTTGGGCGGGTTTGAAGCCCGCTTTCTTTATTGCTTTAACCATATCTTCAACCTTGGGAATTCTAACCTTATAGTTGGTCGAAGATATCACATTTTCCTCTATCATTACGCTACCCAAATCGTTGGCCCCATAGTAAAGCCCAACAACACCTATATCCATAGTTTGGGTTACATGGGAAGATTGGATATTTTTAAAGTTGTCCAAATAAATCCTCGATAGGGCCAAGACCTTTAAATACCAAGTGGAGGGAGCTTTACCCAAGTGGTCCATTTCGGTATTTCCCGGCATAAATGTCCACGGTATGAAGGCGGTAAAACCCCCCGTTTCGTCCTGAAGACTACGGATTTTTTCCAAATGCTCAATAATATCCTCCGGTTGGTCGTAGTGGCCGAACATCATTGTGGCGGTGCTCCGCATTCCCAAACGGTGGGCTGTCCGATGAACCTCCAACCACTCTTGGACACTGCATTTGTTAGGGCTAACAATGTTCCTAACTCTGTCGGTTAAAATTTCCGCCCCACCGCCGGGAACCGAATCCAATCCCGCCGCCTTCAGTCGTTTTAAAACTTCTTCCAAACTAAGGTTTTCCTTTTTGGCCAAATAGACTATTTCGGGAGCCGACAAAGAATGAATCTGAACTTGGGGAAAGTGTTTCTTTATCTCCCTAAAAAGGTTTTCAAAATATTCCAAACCAAGGTCGGGATTTATACCCCCCTGCATTAGGAGGGTTGTGCCACCCCAAGCCACCAATTCGGCAACCTTATCTAAAACCTCTTCCACCGAGAGGACATAACCCTTATCTTTTTCCTTGTAGGGAATATAAAAAGCACAAAACTTGCAGTGGGTTATACATATATTGGTATAGTTAACATTCCTATCCACAACAAAGGTAACCACATCGTCGGGGTGGAAACGCTTTCGCACAAAGTTTGCCAAAGTTCCCAACAGGTTTAATTCTCCTTCCTTTAATAGGGTAAGACCTTCTTGAGGAGAAATTCTTTTTCCTTCAACCACCTTTTGGACTATCTCGCTTAAACCAATATGGGGAGAGGTTAAATTTTCTAACATCGGGGGTTATTGTAATTTCTGGAATAATAGGAATGCCATGTCCTATTCCAACACGGTAAATTTTTCCAACCCAAAGGAGGTTCAATGGAAATTCGCCGAAAAACTCTATAAGGAATTTATCAAAGACCGACCCGACCTACCGCAGTTGTTGGAAAATGTGGATACCCCAACCTTGGTTATAAGGAAGGACAAACTCCAAGACCGCTATAGGGAGGTTATAAAAAACTTTGACCAATTTAAGGTTTACTATGCGGTAAAAGCCAACGACCATATAGAGATGATAAAAACTTTCGCCCAAGAGGGGGCGGGTTTTGAAATAGCGTCCCCCCAAGAGTTGGAAAAAGTTTTATCGGTGGGAACGCCTCCCGAGAAAATAATATCGAGCAACCCCGTTAAACCTTTGGATTTCATAGATATTTGCTTAAAAAATGATATAGACCGCTTCGCGGTGGATAGCTTTGCCGAGGTAGACAAGATAGCCCGCTTTAAAAAGAGGGCCCGCATCTATGTTCGCTTGGCCGTTCCCAACGTAGGTAGCGATTGGCCCCTTTCTCGCAAATTTGGCGTTGATGTGGAAACCGCCTTGGAAATTCTCGATTACGCCAAGGAGAAGGGACTTATACCCTACGGCCTAACCTTTCATGTTGGCTCCCAGTGCAACAATCTACAAAACTGGTTTGTAGCGATAAAGAGGGCAAAAGAGCTTTGGGACAGAGCCGCAACCCAAAAGGGCATTAGATTGCAAATGTTGAATATCGGCGGAGGAATACCCGCCCGCTACACGAGGGAAAGCCTTTCGGTGGAAGAAATAGCTTGCTATATAAAGGGGTTGCTTAACAAATATTTCAATGTCCGAACTTTGGAACTTCAAATGGAGCCCGGACGGGGTTTAGTAGCCGAGGCCGGCCTGCTGGTGGTCAGCGTAATAGGAAAAGCAAAAAGAGGAAAAGAAAATTGGCTCTATATAGACAGCGGTGTTTTCCACGGCTTGGCCGAAGCCTTGGGAGGAATTCGCTACTCTTTTTATACGCCTGTAGGAAATCCTAAGCTTACCTTTTACACAATAGGCGGTATTTCCTGCGACAGCATGGATGTGGTGGCCCAAAATGTGGCCCTCCCCGAAAACCTTAGCGTAGGAGACCGCATATTTATTCTAACAGCGGGAGCTTACACAACCGTTTACGCCTCCCACTTTAACGGTTTCCCCCCTCCCAAGGTTTTGTTAGTTTAAATTCCTTCATCGGCTTCTTTGCTATTCTTCTATTTTGCTGATAGAAGAGGAAAACACAATCTTTGTGTATATTTCCTTTTTAAGGAGGAAAATTTTATGAGAACTGTAAAAAAAGAACGGAGTAACCTTTACCTGAACGCGGAGATAAAAAGGGAGGCCAAAAAGATTTTTTCGCGCTATGGTTTAACCCTCTCGGATGCCGTAAATATCTTCTTAACACAAGTTGTATTAGAAAAAGGATTCCCATTCAGAATTCAAATCCCCAATGAAGAAACCCAAAAAGTTCTTCAAGAGGTTAGAGAAGGTAAAAACTTAGAAGAAATTGATTTTGATACCTTAGTCTCCGAGGTAAAGGAAAGTGTTAACCCTAAAAAGGCATAAGCAATTTAAAAAGGACCTTAAAAAGGTTAATCTAACCGACAAACAATTTGAGAAGTTCATTAAATACATATCCCTACTTTTGGAAGAAAAATCTCTTCCTCCAGAAGCTAAAGACCATCCCCTTGTTGGTGAATGGAAAGATTTTAGAGAATTCCACTTAGGCGGCGATTTGTTAGTTATTTACAAAATAGAGGGAAAAAGTTTAATTCTTGTCAGAATAGGAACACATAACCAACTTTTTGAGTAGCTTTTTAAATTTTCCCCTTTTAGGTCAAAAATGACATAACCCACCAAAAGCGTTAGCTATTGCGTTTAAAAACCCTAAAGCGGTAAAAATCTATCGTAAACCCTCACTTGGGAGAACATAAAAAGAGTTCTCCCTTCGCAGGAAAAATTTTAAGGAGGTTCCCTATGAAAAAGGTAGGCTTTTATCAAGGTTGCTGTTTCCAAGGCCCCGACGCCCACATGTTCGACACTCTCAAAAAGGTTTTCCACGATTTGGATGTGGACATTCAACTTTTAGAAAAAACCACCTGTTGCGGAGGTAATACAATAGACGAAACCAACCGCTTTTTGGTCTACTCTATAAACGCCCGTAACATAGCCCTGGCCGAAGCCCAAGGTTTAGATTTGTTGGTTAGTTGCAACACCTGCTATATGGTTTTGGCAAAAACAAAGCACGCCCTCGACAACGACCCCCAACTTAAAGAGGAAATAAATAAACTCCTCGCCGAAGAAGGTTTGGAATATAAAGGAACTGCCAAAATATGGCATATACTTCCCTACCTCTTAGAGGAAGTAGGATTGGAAACCATAAAAAGGAAAGTTAAAAGACCTTTAAAGGGTTGGAAAATAGCCACCTACTATGGTTGTCATATTAAATATCCCAAAGAAATAGCGGTGGTAGATAGCGAAAACCCCCAAGGGTTGGAAGAACTAATCGAAGCCCTCGGTGGGGAAGCTATAAAGGACTACGAAGGAAAGGATGTATGTTGTGGTTATCACGCTTTCTACACCAACAAAGAGGTTGCTTTAAAAAAAGTTGTGAAAGCTCCCGAAGGTGCCAAAAAAGCCGGAGCCCAAATGTTGATAACCCCCTGCCCTCTTTGCTTTAAAGCTCAAGACATTTACCAAGATATGGCTCCTAACAAACCCAATGTTCCTTCGGTTTATCTACCCGAATTGTTGGCCTACGCCTTGGGTTACGATGTAGAACAAACCGGCTTAACTTACCACATAATACCTCTATCCAACATCGGGGTTCCCGCTGGAAGTTCCAAATAAAAAGTTGGCAAAAATTAACTTTGCTTGTTTGTTTTCTTTTTAATTTCAAAGAAAGGAAAAACTAAAGATTCCGTTCGACAACAAAGTTTATTATTTCCTTTAAAAGGTTTTTAATTTGAATATCTTCAAAGGAATGTTTTTCTAAAATATCCAACGCGAGGTTTAATTCTTTTCTTGCCCTCTCTTTGGTTTTTTCAACTCCTCCCAATCTCTGAACCTCTCGGCGGAGGTTATTAATTTCTTCTTCCGAACCTTTTAAAAGAATTCTTTCAACCTCTTTGGGGTTTAAATGTTCCAAAACCGCCAAAAGGGGGTAGGTTGTTTTACCCTCTTTTAGGTCTTGTCCTACAGGTTTTCCCAACTTCTTTTGGTCGCCATCGTAATCGAGGGCGTCGTCGATAAGCTGGAAGGCCCGCCCTATAGCCAAACCTAAACGCCAAAAATCTTGATAATGTTCTTTAAAATTCTCCGAAGCCAACGCACCCACTGCGGTGGCGGCCGCAAAAAGCACCCCGGTTTTTCCGTCGATTATTCGGAAATAGGTTTCTTCATCTATTAGAGAGCCTACACTTTTAAGCTCCAACAGTTGGCCTTCGGCCATATCTTTGACGGCCTCGGAAACCACTTCTATCATTTTCTGGTTCCCATAGGTGGAATATAGATAGAGGGCGTTGGCATACATGTAATCCCCCGTTAAAACCGCCACCGAGTTGCCGAAGACGGTGTGGGCGGCCGCTTTACCCCGCCTTTGGGTGGCCTCATCTACAACATCGTCATGGAGTAAGGAAGCGGTATGTATATACTCCAAGCCTACGGCAAGGGGAGTTATACGGTTCTCTATCTCCGCTTCGCAAGCCCCTCCGCCCTTAGAGGTTAACAGAACCAAAAGGGGCCTTAATCTTTTTCCCCCACCGTCGAAAATATAGGAACCAACTTCCAAAATGGTTTTAACGGTTGAATCCATATACCTATTTAGGGACTTTTCTATTAACTCCAAATATTGTTTAATCAATGGATTATCCTTAAATGGGTTTGAAGATAATGCCATAGTTGGTTTCCCTCAAGATAGATTAAATCCCAAAGAAGGAAGAAAAAAATTATTTTTTCCTTTCGTAGAGAAGGCAAACTTGGGCAACTTCGGAAATTCCTTTGGGAGAAATAAATCTTTTCTCACCGAGGGTTTCTTCTTTTTTAACGGGATAGTTACCAAAAAATACGTAAGCCGCCCCCTCTTGGATTTCTTCGGGCTTTAGCTCCTCCTCTGCTAGGTCTGTTATTAAATAAACCTTTTGGGGTTTTAAAATTTCAAGAGCTTCCTCCAAGGAGTGGGTAACTAAAAGTTTCCCCCCTTTTTCAAAAACTAAACGGCTTACGGTGGGAATACCGGCTTGGGCTGCCATTCCGGTGGCTTTAGAGACAACAACCAACGGAGCTCCGTAAGCTAAAGCGGTGCGGGCCATTTCCTCCAACTTTATTTGGGAAGCAAAATTGTGGAATATTACAAACATCGGTTTTTGTTATTTTAACTTAGCTCCCTAAAAGGGTTTTTTTCTTTTTCTACCTTGTAATGTTTCTAAAAAGGTTGGTTCCTAATTTTGGGTAAGTAGTTTGTTAGCCTCTTTTAGCTCTGATAACCTAAAATTGTTAAAAACCTTTTAAGTTAGGGAGGTTTTTTAAAATGGCAATATCCTTAGACCAAGGCACAATCGAGATAAGATGGCACGGTAGGGGTGGTCAAGGAACCGTTACCGCCGCAAAAATGTTCGCATCGGTGGCTGTAAAAAGGGGCTATCATGGCCAATCCATTCCTATGTTCGGATTGGAGCGTTCAGGAACTCCCGTCGCCGTTTACTCTCGAGTATCTAAGGAGCCTATAATGAGAAATGACCCTGTTAGACACCCCCACATAGTGGTTATAACCGACCCCTCCGTAATGGTTTACTTGGCAGCCAGCCGAGGCGGAAAACTGCCCGAAAGCATACCCGACCCCAGGGAAGGGATTACCGACGAAACCATTTTCATTATCAATACCCCTATGTCCCCCGAGGAAGCCAAAAAAATCCTCGGATTGGAAGGAAAACCTAACAAAGTTTGCACCGTAGACGCTACCAAAATAGCCCTCGAGGAAATAGGTCGAAACGTTCCCAACACCGCCATTTTGGGAGCAATGGCAAAAATTCTGCCCGAAGTGGTGGATATGGAAACCGTTAAAGAGGAGTTGGAAGAGAGTTTCGGAGCATCTTCCAAATTGAGGGCCCTTATCCCCGCCAACCTAAAGGCAATGGAAAGGGGTTATAACGAAGTTAAATGTGCTTAAAACTTTTTTCATATTTTTCCCTTCCTTCGAAAGGATAAAGTAGTAAAGCGTAAACCCCCATTTGGAAGGAAGGGGTTAGTGTTAATCCCCTTTAAGGGGAAATCTCGTAAAGACCAAAGGGAGGTTTAAAAAATGAAATTAAAAGGTTGGAAAGAATTACCCATAGGTGGAGTTGTTACCGAACCCGGAAACTCCAGAGAGGTTGAAACCGGAACTTGGAGAATAGCCCGTCCTATAGTGAACCCCGAAAAATGCACCGACTGCCTAATATGCTGGGTATTTTGCCCCGATGATTCCATACCTTCCAACGGAAAAATCCGTTTTGAAACCGAACTCTACCACTGCAAAGGTTGCGGAATTTGTGCCGTTGAATGCCCCTATAAAGCTATAGAAATGGTTCAAGAGGCGGACGTTATCCTCGAAGAACTAAAACTAATAGACAAAAAATAAGAAAAGCATTTAGCACGAAAGAAATATTTGCCCTCCATACAGGGCTTTAAATTAGGAGGTAAAAAAATGGCGGTTGAGCTAATAAAAGAAAGAAAAACCGTCGCAATGACCGGTAACCAGGCCATAGCCGAAGCTATGCGCCAAATAAACTACGATGTTGTAGCAGCCTATCCTATATCCCCCCAAACCGAATTGATGGGCTTTTTTGCCGAATATTTGGCCAACGGTTTGGTTGATACCGAATTCGTTACCGTAGAATCCGAACACTCGGCAATGTCGGCCGTTATAGGTGCGGCCGCCTCCGGTGCAAGGGCGATGACCGCAACGGCCGCCCAAGGTCTTTTATATATGTATGAAAACCTACCCATAGCCTCCAACTGGCGCCTCCCCATCACAATGGTATTGGTTAACAGGGCTCTCTCGGCACCACTGAACATTCACTGCGACCACGGCGACGCAATGACCGCCCGCGACAGCGGTTGGATACAGCTATTTAGCGAAAACTCCCAAGAGGCCTACCACAACCTAATAATGGCTGTAAAAATAGCCGAAAAAGCTCTCCTCCCCACCATCGTGAATATGGAAGGTTATATCGTTTCCCACACTATAGGAAATGTAAATCTTCTAACCGACAAAGAGGTTCAGGAATTTATAGGTGAAAGCGATTGGAGGAAAAATGTTCCCCATCCTCTCTTGGATACCGACAACCCTGTTACCTACGGTGCAACCGCCTTGCCCGACTACTACACCGAGCTAAAATATCAACAGCACGAAGCCACCTTCGAAGCTAAAAAATACGTTAAAGAAGTTTTGGCAGAATTTAACGAACTGGCGGGAACCAACTACGACATTATCGAACCCTACAAGTTGGAAGATGCCGACTTTGCCATTGTTGTGATGGGTTCGACCGCCGGAGTTGCCCGCACCGCCGCCGATATATTGAGAGAACAAGGGATTAAAGCGGGTGTATTGAAAATAAGACTATTTAGACCCTTCCCCGTAGAAGAAATCGTAGACGCCCTAAAACATCTAAAAGCTGTCGCCGTTCTCGACAGACACGATTCCATGAACGCTTTGGCCTCGCCTCTATTCCAAGATTTGGCGGCATCTATGTATCACCTACCCGAAAAACCCCTACTGCATGACTTTATATACGGTTTGGGTGGTAGGGAAGTGACAGTTGAAGATATGCTAAAAGCCTTTAACAGGGTTATTAACCTCTACACAGGAAAAGAAACCCGCAACAGATTTGTGGAATACCTACAGGTTAGGGAATAAACCCCTTTAGGGATTTTCCCTTTTAACCTTTTAAGGAGGAAAATTTTTTCTCCTCCGTTTAAGTTAAAAAGGAGGTTTAAGATGGCCAAAAGAAAGAAGTTTGTTAACATACCTGTTTTGACCCACTTGGCGGAAGAAAGCCATCAGTGGCCTTACGAGAACCCCCTTGCCCCCGGTCACAGAATGTGTCCCGGATGTTCCATTCCCCCCATCGTTAATATGATTCTTCTCGAATACGGTAAAGACACCGTAACCGGTTCCAACACCGGATGTTTGGAAGTGACCACGGGAGTATTCCCTTACACAGCGTGGACCGTTCCATGGATACACGTGGCATTCGAAAACAACCCCGCCGTTCTATCGGGTGCTGAAGCTGCCTATAAAGCCTTTAAAAAGAAAGGAAAAATAGACAAAGAAATACACTTCGTTTCCATAAACGGAGACGGTGGAACCTACGATATTGGTTTTCAAGCTCTCTCTGGAGCGGCCGAAAGAAACCACAATATGCTCTATGTTTGCTACAACAACGAAGGATATCAAAACACTGGTTATCAAAGGTCTTCCGCTACACCCATCGGAGCATTCACAAAAACAACACCTGTAGGTTCCAAAATTGTAGGTAAAGAAGAAAAAAGAAAAGACCTAACTCTAATAATGGCCGCCCACGAAATCCCCTATACCGCCCAAGCAAACCCCTTCAATTACAAGGACTTCACCCGCAAAATTAGGAAATCCAAAGATGTCAAAGGATTTAAGTTTATAAACGTTCTGCAATCCTGCACCCTATCGTGGAGAACTAAACCCGAAGAAGCCTTCCGTGCTCTAAAATTGGCTACCGAATCCCTCTATTGGCCCCTCTACGAAGTTATAGAGGGAAGATTTTGGAGAATCAATGTAAAACCCTCTAAACCCAAGCCCATTGAAGACTACATCGCAATGCAACCCCGTTGGAGACACGTCCTAAAAATGCCCCAAGTTTTGGACAAAATTAAAGAAGAAATCTACACCAAATGGGATTATCTCCTAAGAATGGAAAAACTCTCCAAAGAACTGGCCGAAGACCTCGGTTTCACTTTGGACGAAATCTTCGAAATGTCTTGGGACGAGTATCAAGAAAAAGTTAAACCCAAACTAAAAGAGAAAACCTATCTTTCCTAATTTCGTTTACATCTTTTCTTTTTAGTTCCTTCTTTGGAAGGAATAATTAAAACCCTTAAATGGAACAAAAAGCCTTTAAAAACCTTTCTTTGGTTCAAAGAATTAAAAAACTTCTCGAGGTTATAAAGTTTGAGCACACAATATTTGCCTTACCCTTTGCCCTAGCTTCGGTAGCACTCTTAGCCCAAAAAACCCCTTCGGTGGAAAAAATACTTTTAATAATCCTCGCTTTGGTTTTGGCCCGCACCGCAGGAATGGCTTTCAACCGCTGGATAGATTACGAAATAGACCGAAAAAATCCCCGAACCAAAGTGTGGCCTCATATAAAAGGAGAGGTTCCCCTTGAGTGGGTTAAGCTATTTGCCATATTTTCCTCTGCCGCCTTTATGGTTGTTTCCTACGCAATCAATATGTTGGCTTTTATTCTTTCTCCCATTGTGGTTTTCTTCCTTTGGTTTTATCCCTTTGCCAAAAGGATTACCTATTTTCCCCACCTAATTTTGGGAATTGTCTACTTTCTTATACCCTTGGCGGTGGATGTAGCTTTAAACGGTCGAATTTCCCTTGGAGCCCTTTTATTGGGCGTGGCTATGGCTTCATGGGTTATCGGTTTTGATATTCTTTACGCCCTCCAAGACTACGAATTTGATAAAAAACACGGTGTGAAATCTTTACCCGTTAAACTCGGTAAGGAAAAAGCTATTTTGGTTGCACGGTTAAGTCATCTTATAACCTTTCTATCCCTTTTGGCGGTAGGTTTAATCTTTCCCAAACTCGGAGTTATTTACTTTTTAGGACTCCTTATTTTGGCACTCTTTTTAGTTTACGAACATAGTCTGATAAAACCCAACGACCTTAGTAAGATTAACAAGGCTTTCTTTACCATAAACGGTTGGATTAGTGTTATTTTCTTCCTAATAGTGTTGTTGGACATTATTTTTTAATCTCTAAAAGGATTTTCTTTTCTTACTCCTATTGGGGGCGTTTATTTGTTGCCTCTTTAGAATTATTTGGATTAAATGCTGGAAGTTTTAGGAGATTTTAGAAGAACCCACTATTGTGGAGAATTAAACGAAAATAATATAGGCCAAAAAGTCCGCCTCGCCGGTTGGGTTGATACTGTCAGAAACCACGGCGGAGTTGTCTTTATAGATTTACGCGATAGAAGCGGAATAGTCCAGGTAGTTGTGGAAGAATTAAAAACCCCTGAAGCCTACGAAATAGCCGACCGCGTAAAACCCGAGTATGTTATAGCGATAGAAGGGGTTGTAAGACGCCGCCCCGAAGGAACGGAAAACCCCAAAATTCCAACGGGGTATGTGGAAGTTTTGGCCGATAAAGTGGTTGTTTTAAACACCGCCCAGCAACCTTTGCCCTTCCAAATCGAGGACGATATAAACGTTAACGAAGAAACCCGACTCCGCTATCGCTATTTGGATTTGCGTCGGAGACCTATGCTCAATAACCTCCTAATTAGACATAAAACCTACCAAGTGGTTAGGAACTTCATGACCGAAGAAGGATTTATAGAGGTTGAAACCCCCTTGCTTACCAAATCCACCCCCGAAGGGGCTAGGGACTTTATAGTTCCTTCGAGGTTGCACCCCGGAAAGTTCTACGCACTACCCCAATCTCCCCAGCTCTTTAAGCAGATATTAATGGTGGCGGGAATAGATAAATATTTCCAGATAGCAAAGTGCCTAAGGGACGAAGACCTTAGGGCCGACCGCCAACCCGAATTTACTCAAATAGATTTCGAGCTTTCCTTTGTAGGGCAAAAAGATGTAATGGATACCGCCGAAAGGTTAATTAAAAAAGTTTTTAAAGAAGTCCTTAATGTGGAGCTAAAAGAACCTTTTCCCGTTTACAGCTATGACTATGTAATGGACAAATATGGAACCGATAAACCCGACCTAAGGATTAAGGAGGAAATAATAACCCCCCTAATAGATTTAACCGATATCTTTAAAGAGACCCAATTTAAGGTCTTTAAAAATGTTGTAGACAAAGGGGGAATTATCAAAGCTATAGTAGTCCGTGGTGGGGCTAATAAATTATCCCGTCAAAAGATTGATGAATTAACAAAATTCGTCCAAAAGTTGGGGGCAAAAGGATTAGCCTGGATAAGGGTAGATGAAAATAAATTAACCTCCCCTATAACAAAATTCTTCAGTGATGAAGAAATTCAAAACCTTTTAAAAAGGGTAAATGCCTCGGTGGGAGACATTATCTTCTTCCAAGCCGATACCGACAAAGAATTTGTTTACAAGGTTATGGACGCCCTACGCCGCCGCCTTGCCGACGAGCTTAACGCCCGCGAAGAAGGTTTCAAATTCCTTTGGGTGGTAGATTTTCCCCTAATGGAGTGGGATGAAGAGGAAGAAAGATTTGTATCGGTGCACCACCCCTTTACAATGCCCAGGGAAGAAGACCTTCCCAAAATAGACGAGGCTTTAGCAACGGAAGATATAGAAAAAAGAAAAGAAATCCTAAAAGGAGTTAAATCCCTGGCCTACGATATGGTTCTAAACGGCTACGAAATAGGGGGCGGTTCAATTAGGATACACCGCACCGACATTCAGCAAAAAATATTCAAACTTCTAAACATAGGTGAAGTTGAAGCGCAAGAAAAATTCGGATTTCTCTTAGAGGCTCTCAAATACGGAGCTCCTCCCCACGGTGGATTTGCTTTCGGCTTAGACAGGGTGGTGGCCCTAATGGTGGGAGCCGACAGCATAAGGGACGTTATAGCCTTCCCTAAAACACAAAAAGGTATCTGCCCGCTTACCAACGCCCCCGATTATGTAGACCCCAAACAGTTGAAAGAAGTTCATTGCAAAATAGAGGAATTGGAAGAAGAATAACAAAACTAAACAATAACAACCTCTTTTTTTCCTTCCTCCAAATGTCCTATTAAACGGGCATCCTTATTTAGGGATAGAATTTTTTCTGCATTTTCCCTATCGGCTACGATAATCATTCCCACTCCCATGTTGAAGGTTTTAAACATTTCCCCTTCGGGAACATTTCCTTTTTCTTGAATCCATTTAAAGATTTTTTGGGTTGGTAATTTTTCCTTTTGAACCACAGCACGGACACCTTCGGGAAGAATCCTAATTAGGTTTCCTGGTATTCCTCCGCCGGTTATGTGGGCTATACCTTTCATTTGTATTCCTGCGTTTTTTAGATTGAATATGTCCTTTACATAAATCCTTGTAGGGGTTAATAAAATTTCTCCCAAAATCCCACCAAGTTCCTCTATATATTGGTGGTAATCCAAAGAGAGGTTTTCAATTATTTTTCTAACTAGGGAATAACCATTGGAATGGATTCCGCTGGAAGGTAATCCTATTAATAAATCCCCCGCTTGGATATTTTCTCCTGTTAACATCTCTTGGCGGTCTACAACTCCCACACAAAAGCCGGCAAGGTCATACTCTCCGGGGGCATAAAAACCGGGCATTTCGGCGGTTTCACCACCTACAAGGTAACATTGAGCGTGCTTGCAACCCTCCACTATACCGTCAATAATTTGTTTTTGAACTTCTAAATCCAGTTTCCCCGTCGCTATGTAATCTAGGAAAAATAGAGGTTTAGCCAATGTTGTTATTAGGTCGTTAACGTTCATTGCCACAAGGTCTATTCCTACGGTGTCGTGTTTGTTCATTATTTGGGCTATCTTTAATTTGGTTCCCACTCCGTCGGTGGTGGACATTAAAACGGGTTCTTTATATTTGCCTATATCCAAAAGGAAACCGGCGGCAAAGCCCCCAAAGGGGGTTACTATTTCCGGCCCTTGAACTTCTCTAACCTTTTGTTTGATATATTCCACAAAACGGTCGGCTTTTTCTATATCTACACCCGCGTCCTTATAGGTTATTCCCGAGCTTTTGTCGTTTTTATTATCAAAGGTAGCCATGAAGGGATATTTTCCTATTTAAATTCCTTTAATAGCTCGTAAAGTTTTCTTAAGGCTTTCCCCCTGTGGGATATTTTATGTTTTTCTTCGGGTTCCATTTGGGCAAAGGTTTGGTTATAACCTTCAGGGACAAATATAGGGTCGTAGCCGAAACCCTTATCCCCTTTTGGACTCTCTATAATGTTCCCGTAAACCTCCCCCTCGGTAAAAATACCTTTTCCGTCTCCCAAATAAAGGACTATGTTGGACACGAACTTAGCCCTACGGTTGGTTTTATTTTTTAAAACCCTAAGGAGTTTTCTTATATTAGCCTCGTCCTCGTTGGGGATAGGTTCTTCCTTACCCCACTCGGGAATTGAATGAAACCTAGCCGAATAAACCCCGGGATAGGGTGCTATTGCTTCCACTATTAGACCGCTGTCATCGGCAACGGTAGGAATTTTGAACTCTTCATAGTAGGCTTTGGCCTTTAAATAGGCATTTTCCAAAAAGGTAGTTCCCTTTTCTTCAACCTCCAGCTTTTTGGGAGGAACTATTACCTCTATACCCAAAGGTCGGAGAATTTCTTTTATCTCTTTAACCTTTTTGGGATTTGAAGAAGCTATCAATACCTTTTGTAGTTTCATTGAAAAATACCTTAACAAGGTTGGTTGAAATAAAACACTAAATTTGTTAGATTAGTAATTTTAGCCCCGGTAGCTCAGGAGGATAGAGCGCGAGATTCCTAATCTCGAGGTCGGGGGTTCGAATCCCCCCCGGGGCATGTCTATTTATTCATCCTCCAAAGGTTCTAAATCTTTAATATCTTCCTTCAAAAGTTTTAAAGATTTATCCCTAATAAGGATTCCTTCGTAATTTTTGTTCTCCTTTTGGAAGGTAGCTTTAATAACAAAATATTCCTCCGGTTGGAAGTTTTGAATTTCTTCCTCGCGTTCGACAATAAGCCGCAAAGTTGGCGTTTGAACCCTTCCAACGCTCCAAACGTCGCCGGAGTTGCTTTTTAGGGTTGCCAAACGGGTGAAATTTATTCCTACAACCCAATCGGCATGTTGGCGTGCCAGGGCCGAATAATAGAGACTATCAAATTCTCTGGCTGGTTTAAGGTTTTTTAAATGTTTTCTTATAACTTCGGGTGTTAGTGCTTCGGAAGTCCAAAATCGGTAGGTTTTATCCCAATTTTTCCAACCTGCCATTTGGAGAATTTCCCTTGCAATTAATTCGCCTTCTCTACCCGGGTCTGTATTGTGCTGACAAACACCGCCCCGCCCGCAAATAAAGTTTCCCTCGGTATCAGTATCTACAGAAAGGTCGTAAATCCATGGGTAAGGGTAATCTTTAATCTCTTCAATTTCAATAATTTTAACTGATACCAAATTGCCCCAATATTTCTTCACTTTTTTGTAACTTACGGTGTGACCTATGTAAATAACCCCCTTAGGGGTTTTTCGCTTGGTTGTAAATACCACAGGAAAATCGCAGGAATGAGATAGATAAGGTAATTTTTTATAAATCCGTTCGGAAACAGTTGACACAACAAAATTATTACCATTAGGGCTTCCATCGCTTTTTATATAGGCTTCTACAAAAGCTTTTTTAACTCTTTTGGGAGCAATAAAAAGAATGTTTGGGATATCTTTCTCTTCGCTTCTGCGGTTTTTGACTCCCCTAACACCAACTTTTAAAACATCGGTCAACACAAGGGCCAATAGTTGAGAATAAACCCTAAGTTCCTCTAATTTTTCTGAAATCTGAAAAAGTTTGAATTTGATATTTTTCTTTTGCAAAAAGGAT